>CANJXV010000174.1 GCA_947478935.1 Comamonadaceae bacterium | reverse complement strand
CCATCCGGGGTAAATCTTGCTCCCCATCCAGACACATACACGGCACGCCGATGGATTGCAACAGCGGCTCCATGATCCGCACCATGGTGCGCCGGGACGCCGTGCTGGGCTGGCCCAGGTTGTCAAACTCACGGCCAAATTGGCCAGACCGGAAAACTGGGTGCCGTTGGCAATAACGATATGCAAAAAATGCGCGGGCTGTGCCGCCACCACGCTGGCCAAGCCGCCAAGCTCCATCAAGAGACTGGCATCACCATCGACCACGATCGCGTGGCGCTCCGGCTGCGCCAACGCCAGGCCCAAGGCCAAGCCGGCAGCACCGCCCATCAAAGGCACTGAACTGATACGGCCCGCCATACGCTGACCGCCGTCGGCTACCGCTTTCGCATCGATTTGGTCAAAGGCAAACATGGCGCCCATGGTGGCTACGACCATGGCATGGGCCGGACGCAACTGGGTAACCGGCAGGCAAGCTTGTAATAGATTCATCATGGTGATCAGGCCCAGGCCATGGGAGCCGATACCAGCAGCACCACCGCACCGCACTGCTGCTCTGCCATCGCAAATGCCTGGTCCATCCGGGGTAAATCTTGCTCCCCGTCCAGACACATAAACGGCACGCCGATGGATTGCAACAGCGGCTCCATGATCCGCACCATGGTGCGCCGGGACGCCGTGCTGGGCTGGCCCAGGTTGTCAAACTCACGGCCAAATTGGCCCACCATAAACACCAAGGGCACCTTGGCGTCTAGGCAGACCGCGCGCAAGGTGTTGATGCAGTTGTAAAGACCCTGGTTTTGCATTACCAGCAGCGGCCGCTTACCGCCAATGACGAGACCGGCAGCTACGGTAACGACTTGGTTTTCGCTGCTGCAATTGACCAAGCGCATGCCGGCCACGCCCGCTTCTAATTGCTGGTGCAAGGCCAGTTGCACCCAATCGGGGACGGTCACCACATGGTCTACACGGTTGCGTTGCATCGCCGCTACTGCGGCCGAAGCGGACACCGAAAATTGCTGCACTGCGCTGCTCATGGTCTGGCCTTTGCGAATCGGAAAAGGGCAGTGTGGAGCGCAAGGGCTTTGCCTGTCTGTCCGAAATCCGACAATCTATACTGGTGTAAACCATGACGATTTCCACGCACAAGCCACCGCCCGCCCTGCACGCCGACCTGGCGCTGGTGCCTTGGCTACGCGACTTGCCCGGGCCGCTGATGGACCATCTGGCGGCCCACTGCAGCCGGGTCCATTTGCACGACGGGCAACCCGTCTCGCGCCGGGGCCAGTTTCTGACGCACCTGGTGATCATCACCCAAGGCCGCTTGGCCATGTACATCATCGGCCGCACCGGCAAAAGACATGTACTCGGTCAGTTGCAACGCGGACAGGTGTTTGGGCTCATACCGGTGGTGGAGCAGTCCAGCGGTATTTACAACGCCCAGTCGCAAGGCAACAGCGAAGTGCTGATGCTCGCTGGCGACGCTTTTTTAGAAGTACTCAACCAACATATGCCCCTGGCGCGCGCACTCATTGAGGTGCTGTGCGCGCGCTCGCGCCGCCTGCAAGACTATCTGGCAGCGCGCAATTTGTATCCACTTTCGGGGCAGCTCGCCTTGCTGCTGCTTAACGCGGCGCAACTGCACGGAGTACAAGGCACGCTGACCGATTCGGCAATCGAACTCAAGGTAGCGCAGAGTGACCTGGCCGATATGCTGGGCGTGTCGCGCCAAAGCCTCAACGCCGAACTCAAGAAACTCGAAGCGCTGGGCCTTCTCAATGTCGCCTACAGCAAGGTGCATATTCCCGATGTGCCCAAGCTGCGCAAGTGGTTGGCCAAGCAGGAATAAACAGACTACATCGTTCTTGTCCGGTGCCACAGTGGTACGGACTAGCCCGCGCCAGCCCAAGGCGCGCAAGCTGAGCTACAAAGAGCAACGCGAACTCCAAACCCTACCAGCCCGCATCGCTGCGCTGGAAGCCGAACAAGCCAGCATCCAGAGCCAGCTTGCAGACGCTACGCTGTACGCCAGTGATAACGCCAAGGCCCTGCAACTGGCACAACGCAACGCCGCTATTGACGGCGAACTGCCAGAGGCATTGGAACGCTGGGAAATATTGGGCGCTTAATCGATTGCCCAGTTAGCCGACAACCCCTTGCGCGCGCAATCGCGCAATGGCATCGGCATCCCAACCGCACTCCTGCAGCAGCTCGTCGGTATGCTCGCCCAGAGACGGTGGCGCACGGCGCAGCACCGGCGGGTTATCACCCAGTCGCAAAGGACTGGCAACCGAGCCGATGGAGGTGACTGCGGTGCTCGCTTGTGCAGCTTCGCTGGTGGGCTGCGTGACAGCCAATCCACGGGCACTGACCTGGGCGTCGGCAAAGGCCTCGGCTACCGAATTGATAGGGCCGCAGGGCACGGCGTGGTGCTCCAGGTCGGCAATCCATTGTGCGGTGGTGCGAGTACGCGTAACCGTTTGCATCATGGGCTCGAGTGCGTCGCGATGCCGGATCCGCGCGATGTTGCTACTAAAGCGTGTATCCGTGGCCCATTCAGGGTGGCCGGCGACGGTACAAAATCGAGCGAACTGCCCATCGTTGCCAATCGCCAGTAGCATGGCGCTGTCCAGAGTTTCAAAGTCGCGGTAAGGCACCAGGCTGGGGTGGCTGTTGCCCTGACGCCTGGGCGATTGGCCGGTGTTCAAAAAGCCTGCCGCCTGGTTGGCCAATATCGCCATGCCGACATCGAGCAAACTCATATCAATATGCTGGCCAAGACCCGTGCGATGGCGCACCTCGATGGCCGCCAGTATGGCGCTACAGGCATACACACCGGTGAACAAATCCGTCAATGCCACGCCCACTCGCTGCGGGCTGCCGCCGGGCGTGCCTTCGAGCTTGCCGGTTATGCTCATCATGCCGCTCATGGCTTGGATCATCAGGTCATAACCAGCCCGCTCGGCGTAGGGTCCGGTTTGGCCGAAACCGGTTATCGAGCAATAAATCAGGCGCGGATTAAGCGCGCGCACACTGGCGTAGTCCAGGCCGTAATGCGCCAGGCCGCCGACCTTGAAGTTTTCAACCAAGATGTCGCTTTGCAGCGCAAGCTGCTTGATCAAGGCTTGGCCTTCGGACTTGGCAATGTCAATCGCTATCGAGCGTTTGTTGCGGTTGCAAGCGGTGAAATAGCTGGCGTGTGCGGTGTCGTGGCCTTGTGCATCCTGCATAAAGGGCGGGCCCCAATGGCGCGTGTCGTCGCCTTCGCCGGGCTTTTCGATTTTGACGACATCGGCGCCCATGTCGGCCAGCATCTGGGTACACCAGGGGCCGGCGAGCACCCGCGAGAGGTCGAGGACTTTGAGGTGGGCGAGGGCGGGGGTTGTTTGCGGCATAGCGATCCAAGGGAAACGTGGATGGAAAGTGCGAGCCTAAGGCCAAGCCAATTGAACCATATCGGCCGCTTTTTCGGCCAGCATAATGATCGGTAAATTGGTGTTAGCGGATGTAATCTGCGGCATTACGGAGGCATCTACCACGCGCAGATTGCGAAGCCCATGCACGCGCAGCAAAGCATCTACGACCGCGTCGTCCCCGAGGCCCATTCTGCAAGTGCCAACCGGATGCCAAACGGTCGTGCTGGTGGCGCGAATAGCGACGCCCAGTGCCGCATCGGATAGCGCATGGGCGCCCGGTGACAGCTCGCTTTGCAAAAGCGCGGCCAAGGGTTCGGCATCCGCGATCTTGCGCGCTATGCGCACCCCTTCGACCTGCAATGCAAGATCCTCAGGATCGGATAGGTAATTCGGATCAATGACGGGCGCATCCAAGGGGTCGCTGGAGCGCAGGCGCACCTGCCCTCTGCTGCCCGGACGACAGGCTTGCACACTAATGGCCATAGCGGGCGCAACACCACGGGCCGCTATGGGTACCGGCGTTTGCGGCATCGCGAAAAACTGCAGGTCCATCCCAAATTCGCTGAGAGCCTGCGCCCGTTTCACAAACAAGCCACCCTCTGCCAGGATGCTAGTGGGCGCAGTAGCTAAGGGCGCTTTAAGTGCAAACACGACAGGCGTCTGCAAGTGATCGCACAAATTCATGCCCACCGCAGGCAACGCATGGCGAACTTGAATGCCATGTGTTTGCAAAGTAAGCGGGTCACCGACGCCAGACAGCATCAAGAGCTTGGGCGTGTCGATTGCGCCTGCGCTCAAAATAATTTCTTGATTTGCATGGATACGCCGCCGCTGCGATCCGTCCCATATATCGATGGCCACAGCCCGGTCACCTTCAAAGTGAATTTGCAATGCCCTGGCACCTTCAATCACATGAAGGTTGGGTCGCCCCATGGCGGGCTCTAAGTAGGCCTTCGCCGTGCTACAGCGTTCACCATTGCGAATCGTCGTGTGGTAAAGCCCCACACCATCTTGCTGCGCACCGTTGAAATCAGGGTTATGGCGGTGCCCACAAGCCATAGCAGCGTGGATGAATGCTTGCGTTATCGGGTTAGGGGAGTTCTGTGCCGATATGGTCAGGGGGCCACCGGTGCCGTGTAAGTCTGAAGGGCCAAGGACGTGGTCCTCTAGTCGCTTGAAATAGGGCAATACATCGCCCCATCCCCATCCCGGGTTGCCTAAGTTGCGCCAATGGTCATAGTCCATGGGGTCACCACGCATCGCAATCATGGCGTTAATAGCGCTGGTGCCGCCCAGCGCTTTTCCACGCGGATAGGGAATGGCGCGCAACGCCAAGCCCGCTTGCAGTTTGGTGGAATACGCCCAGTTTTCGGCATCGTCCCAAATCAACGGCCATTGGTTGGGCTGACGCACGTGGGAGGATTGCGATTGCCTACCGGCCTCGATCAACACCACGCGCCGGCCCGGGTCTTCTGACAGGCGTGCAGCCAAGACGCAACCCGCCGACCCGGCACCGACGATCGCGATATCTGCTATATCGTTCATCACAACTCCTATCCGTCATCATGATTAAAAAAGGACGCTTTAGACGCCTACGAAATTGGCATGCAGAGAAATCGACTTCGATCCGCTGCGCGCTGCTGTAGAGCTATGACATGTCGCGCAGTGCGTTCGACCCATTCCAGGGCGCGAACCCTTTTAGTGAAATGATTAGCTCCTTCCGACATCTTTAAGCCTGCCTGGGGCGGGTGCTCGCATAGTAGTTGCTTACTTGGCTGCTTGGCCATGTGACTCCTGCTCCCTAAGGCGAATAGCACCAAGGGCTCAAGCCAGCTGCACCCCATCCACATACCACCAGCGCCCGTCTTGCAGCACAAAGCGACTACGCTCGAGAGGCTCGCTGCCACTGTCCATCAACTTTGAAGCGGCATTGCCAGATAGCGCTGCGCTCACGCTGGTAGACCAGCAAGGTGCCAGCCATCAACGTGTGTGTAGTGTCAATTTGTAGTGCCATAGGCACACTTTAATTTCAGTGTGCGCTTTGGGCAACCGAAAAAATGCTGTGCTGGAAAGAAAAGTTGGGTTGCGACACCGCCAGAAAAACAGGTGTTTTTGGGGCTAAAAAGCACCCCTAAAAAAGGGGGTCGGTGTGTAGGCGGTGTGTAGCGATAAAAAAAAGCACCTACATTGCTGTAAGTGCTTGATTTCATTGGATAAATTGGTGGGACGTGCGGGGGTCGAACCCACGACAAACGGATTAAAAGTCCGCTGCTCTACCAACTGAGCTAACGTCCCGTCAATAAGCTTGTG
>CANJXV010000173.1 GCA_947478935.1 Comamonadaceae bacterium | reverse complement strand
TTCGTAAGCGCAGCACCAAAAGTGCCGATTTAAAGCCTAGCTTGGACATGGCCAAGGCGTTCTACGAAGAATGGCTGATCGAAGCGGCCATGCACCGCAAATTGCGCGACATGAGCCAGGGCCAGCTGAGCCTCTTGAAAGCGCAAGCATAAGCTGCCCCTGATGGCGACCGGGCCCAAAGACTCGATGCGGCCCCCACCTTTGGCACTTTGTCTGCCCAACTTTTACTGAACGAAGCGTCCCGCGTGCAGCGCGGTGAATCCAGTAAGGCGGGTTTGATGATTTTGCGCAACCGCCTTGCGCACGCGGTGTTGACGCAATGGGCCGAGACGCCGTGTTCGGAAATTACGTACCAGGCGCTACAAGACCTGATCAACCAGCTAAGCACCGACAGTTCAACCACCACGATTCATCAATACCTGGTCGCGGTACGCAAGGTGCTTAGACACGCACTGTCATTGCATTTGATTGAAGCGATGCCCGAGTTTCCAAAAATTCGGGTCAATTCGCAGTCGCGGGGTGCGTTTACGCCTAGCGAATATTGGACGATCTTGCGGTGCGCGCGGCGCCTGGCGGGCAAGCCCTACCCGGATAGCAGCCGCGCCATACGCCTAAAAAACAATATCCGCAGCAGCGATCAAAACATGCCGCTGGACTTGTCCATGGCCGCCGGTTTTATGGTCAATGCTTTTATTCGGCCCAGTGATTTACGTACCTTAAGGCATAGGCACATTGAGGTGGTTCGCGGGGAAAACACGTATTTGCGCATGACCTTGCCAGAGACCAAAAGTCATGGCAAACCCATCGTGACGCTGTATCCGGCAGTGCGCATTTATGAGCGCATCGTGGCGACCAACGCAGCTATCGGAAGGGCAAACCCGGAGGACTTCGTATTTTTGCCAAAGATTGCCAATCGCAACTACGCTTTAGCCGTGCTTGGATTTCATCTCAATTGGGTCTTGAATGAAACTAAACTAAAGATGGGCCCGCACGGCCAGCCGCGAAGCCTTTACAGCTTCAGGCATAGCGCGATTACCTTTAGGCTGTTGTATGGGCAAGGAATAGACTTGATCACCTTGGCGCGTAACGCGCGCACCAGTGTGGAGGTGATCAACACCCATTACGCCAGCACCGTGACCGGTGAGCAAAACATTGGCATGCTCCAAAGTCGGCGGACCAAGATTCACCCCAATGCCGCTTAGCAGGCTCAGGCTTAAATTGCCGGTGCAAACGCCTGCATACATGAAAGCACGGTAAAGCGGACTTGCAAGATTCAAAAGACGAAAAAAATCCCCTGCACCATTTTTATGTGCGGGGGATTTTGTTTTCTTCATCCTCAAACTGGCACAAGGCCAGTGCGGGGATTAGAAGTCTTTGACCAAAGTCAGAGCCATCAGGCTGCTGTCTTTAGTGTTAGTCGTAGTGACACCGTCAGCAGAAGTAGTAGTTCCTGTCCATGAACCATAGCTACCGATTGCATAAGCAGTCTTGCTGAGGTTGTACTGAGCTTGTACCTGATAACCGTTGCGGGTTCCGGCAGCGCCAGATATAGCGGCGAATGTGCTGGTCAATGCGGTTGAAGCATAGGTTGCAGCAATGCTCAAATTAGCAGCCAAAGGAGCTGTTAAAGCAAATGCGGTTTCTGTGTTCGTTCCGCCGCCGCTCAGTTTAGTGCCTTCATAAGCAGCACCGAACTTCGCAACGCCTAGGTCGTAAGTACCGCCTAAACGGACTACGGAATCTTTAGTGGCATCACTTGCGCCTGGATTAGACAAGGACAAGTAACCAGCTTGCAATACAACGGGGCCTGTAGCGTATTTGCCGCTGACGGCGTAGATGCCTTGGCCAGATTGACCAGCGTTACCTGCGCCTTCACCAGTGGAACCAGCAGGTTCAGTAAAACCAGCGGTAACGGTAAGGCCGTCCATCACTGGGACTGTCAATGAGTAGCCATCACGCTTGGCACGTGCGGCGAGTGAACGGCCATCCAAACCGTACCATGTGCCACTACCCGACGCGCCCGAAACCCAGTTACCTGGTCTATAGGTCAACAAAGACAGCGCGCCCATGGAGGTGGTCAAAGTCAGGGATTGGTCGTCAGCCTTTGTACCGGCGCCGTACTCGCCCAGGTTCAGTGTCATCTTGGCTGCAATGGACATTCCGCCGCCCAGATCCTCTTTGGCGCTGAAAGCCACTTGCGACGTATCAATACCGCCGCCAGACGCATCAACACCGGCAGTGTTGTAATTTGCATAGCCCCAAGCAAACTCACCGCCCAAGGTAACTTGTGCAGAAGCAGAACCGACAGCAGCAAGGGCTGCCAAAGCGATCAATGTTTTTTTCATATCAAATCCCTGAAAATTGTTAAACAAAACATGTTCTTGAAATAGAACACGAGTTATTGAAACATGGGGGATTGCGGCAGTGCAATGAAAAGCGTGGAAATACAATTATTGAATTAAAAACAGTTGTATTTTTGCAACTATTTTCAAACCAATAATGAACTTATTTGGCCGCTAGGCGCTTGCCTGCGACCCCTCGTTGGAAGAATGATCTGGCGCCGCCATCCGAGGCAGCGCTGCCTTGGCTGCGTTAGGGTCTGGCGGCTTTGCGATTGGCGCAGTTGGCTTTGGTGCAACTGGCGTAGAGGCTCAGCGCGTGGTCAGTGATGGCAAAGCCTTTGGCTTTGGCCACCGCGTGCTGGCGTTTTTCGATTTCGGCGTCGTAAAACTCTTCTACTTGGCCGCAGTCCAGGCAGACCAGGTGGTCATGGTGTTCGCCTTGGTCCAGTTCAAACACCGATTTTCCGCCTTCAAACTGGCTGCGCTTCAAAATGCCCGCTTGCTCAAACTGCGTCAGTACGCGATAGACCGTGGCCAAGCCCACGTCGGCGCGTTCTTGCAGCAGCACTCTGTAGATGTCCTCGGCCGACATGTGCCGCTGGCGGCTGCGCTGGAAGACTTCCAATATCTTCAAGCGCGGCACCGTGGCCTTCAGGCCGGTGCTTTTGAGTTCGTCGATGTTGGTCATGCGCAAAGCGTGGTTTACAGGGGCGTGGCTACAATGACTCGATCTTACTGCTGCCCCCAACCCATGATTTTTATACCCTCTTTGCGCCGTTTAGCCGCCCTGTTTTCGCTGGTTGGCGTGCTGTTTTTGGCATCGGGCTGTGGCAGTGTGGACAAAGCCAGCAATTCGGTGGCGGGCGTGCTAGAGCCCTACCGCATGGAAATTGTCCAGGGTAATGTGGTCAGCCGCGAACAAGTGGCCGCCATCCCCAAAGGCGCTAGCCGGGCCCAGGTGGCTGCTGTCCTGGGTACGCCCTTGCTCACTAGTGTGTTCCACGCCGACCGCTGGGTGTACGCCTTCAGTCTGAATCAGCAGGGAAAAATCCCTCAGTTGCGCCAAGTGACGGTGTATTTCAATGGCGACAACATGGAGCGCATAGACGCCGATGCGCTGCCCACCGAGGCTGAGTTTGTGAATAGTTTGCGCACCAAGATGGAATTGCCGCCAGCCAAGCCGCTGGAGGCCAGCGCCGAGGCCCTAGCCAAGTTCCCAGCGCCTGCGCCCAAAGCAGCCGCGTCTGCGCTGCCACCGCCGCGCACCAATTACCCGCCGCTGGAGCCTTAGGCCCGCTTCCCCCTAAAGAGAGCGCACCCATGACGTATGCGATAGCCATTGCCGGAGCCTCAGGGCGCATGGGCCAGATGCTGGTGGACGCGGTACGCGCCGCCGACGATTGCCACTTGACCGCCGCTTTGGACCGCGCCGACAGCCCGGCCATTGGCCAGGACGCCGGGGCTTTTGGCGGGCAAACTACGGGCGTGCAGATTTCGCCGGACCTGGAAGCAGGCCTGTCACAAAGCAAATTTCTGATCGACTTCACCCGCCCGGAGGGGACGATGGCGCATCTGGCCGTGTGCCGACGCTTAGGTGTTGCCATGGTGATAGGCACTACCGGGTTTAGCGATGCGCAGAAAGCTGAAATAGCGGAGGCGGCCAAACATATACCAATCATGCTGGCGCCCAACATGAGTGTGGGTGTGAACGTGACTCTGAAGCTGCTGGAACTGGCCGCCAAGGCCATGGCTACCGGTTATGACATCGAGATCATCGAAGCGCACCACCGTCATAAGGTGGACGCGCCTTCGGGCACCGCCTTGAAGATGGGCGAGGTCATCGCCCAGGCGCAGGGCCGCACCCTGGCCGACTGCGCGGTGTACACCCGCGAAGGCATCACCGGCGAGCGCGACCCGTCCAGCATCGGCTTTGCCACGATTCGCGGCGGAGATATTGTGGGCGACCACACCGTGTTGTTTGCTGGCACCGGTGAGCGCATCGAGATCAGCCATAAATCGTCCAGCCGCGCTACTTACGCCCAGGGCAGCTTGCGCGCGGTGCGTTTTCTGGCGGGTAAACAAAACGGCATGTTCGATATGTTCGACGTGCTGGGCTTGCGCTAAACCGGGCTTGCCATGTTGGAAGGCGACGCAGTCCACAAAGCGGTAGCTTGGGTGCTGCTGCTGATGTCTCTGGCGAGCTGGTCCATCATTCTTTGGAAAAGTTTTTTCCTGCGCAGTGCCCTAGCGGGTTTGGAACGCAGCATCGCGGCCTTTTGGCAGGCACCTGATATGGAGCAGGCCCTGCACACTTTGCCCACGTTTGACCGCGCCGCGTTGCTGATGCCCTTGGTTGAAGCGGGCCGACGCCAAATGCGCCAAGACGCGCAACCCCGGCTGGCGGCGCAAGGCTCTGCCGCCCAGCAATTAACCCGCGTGCTGCGCGACGCTTTGCAATCCGGAGTGCGGCGCTTGCAATCCGGGCAAGTGATTTTGGCCAGCGTGGGCTCGATGGCGCCTTTTGTCGGGCTGCTAGGCACGGTGTGGGGCATTTACGGGGCTTTGGCGACCATTGCGCAGGCCGGGCAAATCAGCATCGCACAAGTCGCTGGCCCGGTGGGCGAGTCCTTGATCATGACGGCCGCGGGCTTGGCGGTCGCCATTCCGGCAGTGCTGGGCTACAACTTGCTGGGGCGGCTGATCGGGCGTATCGAAACCGACCTGGAGGGCTTTGCCCGCGATTTGCGCGAATTGCTGGTGTACCAAAGCCAATCGGCGGCCTACCCGCCTGACGGCGCGCTGGATTAAAAGCGGGCCATGGCTTTCGGTCGCATCCAAGCCAAGCGCAGCGATGCGCCTATGAGCGACATCAATATGACGCCGCTGATTGATGTGATGCTCGTGCTGCTGGTGATTTTTATTATTACCGCGCCCATGATGCTTAGCGCCGTGAAGGTGGACCTACCCAAGGCTGACGCGGCCGCCCGCAGCCAAAGTAATGCAATGCCTCTGGTCGTGACCATAGACCAGGCGGGCGCGGTTTATGTGCAAGAGCAGCGTTTGCAGGGCGATGCCTTACAACAAGCCTTGCAACAAGCCGCAGAGCGCAACCCGGCCACCGAGGTGCAATTGCGCGCCGACACGGCAGTACCCTACGGGCGCGTGGTGGAGTTCATGGCGCTGGCCAACGCAGCGGGCTTGAGCCGCATCGGCTTTGTGACCGAAAAGCCGCGTTAAGCAGGGCTCGCGCTGGCAACTGCGAGCCCTGCGCCGCCCCATTAGGCCTTGCGGCATGCGCGCCTAAAATGCCTGTTGCCTTTAACCCCAGCCCCCAATGCAAGACAAGTACCAACACACCGCCATAGAGCAAGCCGCCCGTAGCCATTGGGCGC
>CANJXV010000172.1 GCA_947478935.1 Comamonadaceae bacterium | reverse complement strand
GCCCAAATTCCTTCGCTGCTGCTGTCGCTGGCAACTGCCATCGTGGTGACGCGCGTGACGACCACCGAGTCCATGACCGAGCAGGCCTCGACCCAGCTGGGCAACCCTACGGCTTTGTTTGTGACCTCCATCATCATGGCCGTACTGGGCATGGTGCCTGGCATGCCGCACTTAGTATTTATCTTTTTGTCCGCTGGCAGTGCCGGTATGGGCTGGATGCTCTTGCGCCGCGAAGCCGCCGCCGACTCCCCCGAAAAAGTGGCCGAGGCCGCTGCCGTGGCGGCCGCTGAGCAGCCCAAGGAGCTTGACTGGGAAGACCTGGATCAGGTGGACCTGGTGGGCCTGGAAATCGGTTACGGCCTGATACCGCTGGTCAATGCCGAAACCGGCGGCCAATTGATGACGCGCGTCAAGGGTGTGCGCAAGAAATTGTCGGCTGAATTGGGCTTTTTGATCCAGCCGGTACGTATTCGCGACGCCCTGAGTATCGACCCGGATAGCTACCACATCGTGCTCAAAGGCGTGGTGCGCGGACGCGGCAAAGTCAAAGTCGGTCGCGAAATGGCGATCAACCCCGGCCAGGTCTATGGCAATTTAGAAGGCACGCCCACCACCGAACCGGCTTTTGGCCTGGAAGCGGTATGGATCGAGCCTTCGCAGCGCGACCATGCCCGCGCCTTGGGCTATACCGTGGTCGATGCGGCCACCGCGGTGGCCACCCATTTGAATAAGGTGTTGCGCGATAACGCGGCCGACCTGCTCAGCCACGACGAAGTGCAGCAGTTGCTCGACAAGCTCACAGCCAAATCGCCCAAGCTGGTGGAAGACTTGGTGCCCTCCAAGCTGTCGCTGGGCGTGCTCACGCGCACGCTACAAGGCCTGCTCAATGACTCGGTGTCGATCCGCGATATGCGCACGATTGTGGAAACACTTTCCGAAGTCAGCGCCCGCACGCAGGAACCTGAACAGCTGACCGCTTTGCTCCGCCCGCGCCTGGGCCGCATGATTGTGCAAAATCTGCTCGACGAAAAAGAAACCCTCTCAGTAATGACGCTGGACCCCGGTTTGGAGCAATTGCTGCACAACGTGCTGCAACAGCAAAGCCAAAACCAAAATGTGGTTATGGAACCCGGTTTGGCGGAGCGTTTGTTTGGTGCTTTGCGCCAGGGCTCCAAGGACGTGGAAGACCTGGGCCATGCCGCCGTGCTGGTGGTCTCCCCGGCGATCCGCCCTTGGTTGGCCAAGGCTGTGCGCCACCGCGTCAGCGAATTGGTGGTTTTGTCCTACGCCGAAATTCCGGATGACCAATCGATCCAGGTCATTCACACCGTCAGTGCTGACAACCAGCAGGCTTGATCTCCTGGCATCACCCTGACACACCCTCACTACTCATTGCGGAACCAGTACCATGGAACTCAAACGCATACTTGCTCATGACACCAAAAGTGCCACCGAAAAGGCCATGGCCTTATATGGCCGCAATGTCCTGGTGATTTCCAACCACATGGTCGGCGGACAAACCGAACTCGTGGTGGCGATCGACATCGAAGAATCCGCTGAACCTGTGCCTGCGGCCAAAACCAGTGAAGCCTCCACCGATTTCAAGCGCCATTTCGCTCAGGCACAAATCCAGCCTAAAGGCCAGGCGCAGGTCGCCAAGACGCCCGCTTCCGCACAGTCCTTGCCGCTGGTGCAACGCAAAGCGCCAGAGCGCGAAGACTTTGCCAGCCGCGAAATGATGGATTTGATACGCGAAGAGCTGGCCGCGTTGCGCCGTGAGTTCCAACAGACGCAGCAAGCGCCGGCCTGGAACCACGGGCAGCAAATGTCGCCCGAAGTGGAGGAGCTAATTGCCTCCTTCACGCGCGCCGGCATGCCCGGCGGCTTGCGTACCTTGCTGCTCGATACCGTTAAAGACATGCGTAGCGAGCACGAGGCCTTAATCGCGGTGCGTAATCAGCTGGAGCAAGTGTCTCATCGGCCCAGCATGGACCTGCCACAAACCGGTATTCATTTAATTGCCGGGCCGTCCGGTTCGGGCAAAACCATGATGGTGGTGCGACTGGCGCGCGAGGCTGCCGCCCAGCAGGCAGCGGCCAAAGTGGCCATCATTAGTTACCGCGACGAGCGTGTGGGCGCTTGGGCGCAGACTCAGGCCCTGGCCAATCAAGCGGGCATTGAGTGTTTCCGCGCCGACAGCGGCGCCGCCTTGAGCGCGCTACTGGCCCAGTTGGGAGGGCGCAGTTTGGTGCTGATAGACACCTGCGGTACCCATATGGCCGAACGGGTTATGGAAATTCAGGCGGTATGCCCAACCTGTTCCACGCACGCACTGGTCGCGGCCGATGCTTCCACAGCGACCCTGCGCCGCGCTTTGCGCAGTTCTGGCGTCCGTTGGAATAGTCTGATGGTGAGTAAATTGGATGAATCGGTTCAGCCCTGGCCCCTGGTCGAGTTTCTCTGCGATAATTTTCTGCCGCTATCTGCAGCGAGCGATGGAGCCCAGTTAGGGGCTTTGAGGCGGGATTTGAGTGCAGCTTCGTTGGTAGAAATGGCCCTTGCCCAGCTTTCGCGGGCGCCCGAGACCATTGGCCCCATCACAGCCATCGCCCCGATCCAGGTTTCCAAGCCCGTCTCGGTGAAATTGCCGCCGCCGTCGCCACGTTTGTTTTCGCCTGCAAGCCCCCGGGGTATGCGCGGGCCTTTCAATTGAGAATTTCGCTGGAAAAGAATGACTAAAACTGCTCGTACCGAGGTGATCGGCATCGCCAGCGGCAAAGGCGGCGTCGGTAAGACGACCGTGGCCGTGAATTTGGCGATTGCGCTGCGCATGATGGGTCACCGCGTCATGTTGTTTGATGCCGATATGGGTCTGGCCAATGCGCAAATTGCCTTGGGCTGCGTCTGCCCGTTTAATTTGAGCCACTTTATGAGTGGGCAAAAGACTTTGCAGGAAATCATTGTCACCTCGCGCCATGGCGTCATGCTGGTACCAGGCGCTTCCGGCGTGAAAGAGCTGGCCTCGCTCACTCGGGTGCAGGCTTCGCGCATCGTGCAGTCTTTCAGCGCCCTGGAAGACGAAATCGACTACCTGATTGTCGATATGGCCGCTGGTATTTCACCCACGGTACTGACGTTTATGGGTGCCTGCCAGCGCCGCTACATCGTGGTGCGGGATGACCCGTCCTCGATTGCCGACGCCTACGGAACTATCAAGGTCTTGATTCAGGATTACGACCTGAACGAGATTTACATCGTGCCTAATGCGGTCAACAGCCAGGCCGATGGGCAGAACCTGTATCGGCGCATTAACCAGGTGTGCGCCCAGTTCCTTAATTTCACCACCCGCTACCTGGGCTCGATTGAAAACGACGATGCCATTTTGGCGGCGCACAAAAAATACGAGCCAGTGCTTGAATTCGCCCCCCGCAGCAATAGCGCACGCGACTTCAAGCGCTTGGCCAAATCCATAACCCAAATGCCCCCCATTGCCAATTTCTCCGGCGGCATGCAGTTTTTTGTCGAGCGCCTGGTTCGGCACCAAGACTAAGCGCTATGGCCACCGCCACCAAGCTCTACGATGAGGTCCATGATGCCAGCGAAGCGCTGGTTATGGCCCATTTAGGCATGGTCAAACGGGTGGCTTTGCACCTGAAGGTGCGAATTCCGCCGTTCATGGAGCTCGATGAGCTGATGCAAGTTGGAATGATCGGCCTGCTGGAGGCCGCGCGGGCCTTTGACCCGACCAAGGGCATCGAATTTGAGAGTTTTGCCCTCAGTCGGGTGCGTGGCGCCATCTTGGACGAAGTGCGCCAGTTGTCCTATTTGCCGCGCTCAGCGGTGGCATTTAACAAATCCGAAAACGAAGCCATCAATTTTCTGGCCAGCGAGCTGGGCCGTACGCCCACGCAGAGCGAATTGGCCGAGCATATGGGCGATGATCTGGAAGAATTCCAGAAAAAGCGCGGTAATGCCAAGCGCTTTGAGACGCTTTCTATGGAGGTGATCAACGATGAGGTCATGGGCATCGCGGATGAGCGCTCACGCCAGCCCGATGCCATCGTTGAGCACCAGGATTTCATGCGTGCCGTCACCGATGCAATTGCAGAGTTGCCCGAGCGCGACCAGCTCTTAATGTCACTCTACTATGTGGAGGAGCTCAATTTAAAGGAAATTGGCGAGGTTTTGGACGTAACCGAGTCCCGCGTCAGCCAACTTTTGAGCGGTATTGTCAAGAAGCTCAGGGTGTCGCTGGGGATAGAGGGAAAGGCCAAATCCCCGCCCAAGTCCAAGTCCGGAGTTTAATTTCGTGACTGACGTTACTCCAAGCCTCAAGTTTTTGCGTAGCTCGTCGATGTCTACTGTGTACAGCAACCCAGTAGGAGATTCACTTATGCGAGTTCACTTTAAAGCGATGGAGTCTTACGGCTCTGACAACCTGGCTTCCCAGGCTTCCGTGGCCAATAACGTGGCCCTTATTCAGATGCTGTTTGACGGCCTAGTCGATAGCGTGGCCCAAGCCCAAGGGCATCTGGCTCACGGCAAGATCCAGGAAAAAGGCAAGGCCATCTCCCGTGCCAGCCGCATTGTGGTCGGTCTCCAAGGCGCCTTGGATTTCACCCGTGGCGGTGAGTTGGCACAAAACTTGAATGATTTATACAACTACGTCACCAGGCGTCTGATTTTCGCCAATGCGCACAATGATATGGACGCATTGAAGGAAGTTCAGCACCTGATGTCGGAAATCCGGTCAGCCTGGGCGCAGTTGCCCACTTTATTGCCCCAGCAAGCACAGCTGCACTGAGTGGGGGTGTCGGCGGTCCGACAGGGTCGGCCGCCTAGGGATTTTTTTGCGGGCCACCTTTGTGTGGCCTTTACAGGTTTGAACTTGGCCTAGGGCTCAGCAAACTGTCCTTTTGGGAACGACTATGTTTGGCATCTTTGGGATTGTGTTCTTGAACATCTGTGTGTTCGGCAGCTTTTTGGTTGGCGGCGGGCAGCTCGGTACCTTCGTTCATGCGGCACCCATTGAAGGCTGGTGTATTTTGGGCTCAGCCATTGGCGGTATGCTCATTGGCAACAGTCCGGACGTAGTAAAGGCGGTATTTGCCGGTATAGGCCGCACCTTCAAAGGCTCCAAGTACCACAAAGACGACTACCTGAACGCGATTTTTTGCGTCTCCAAGGTGATGAAGACTCTCAAAACCGAGGGCGCAGTGGCACTAGAAGCCCATATCGAAAATCCCGAAGCGAGCTCCATTTTCGGCGAATACCCCAAAATCATTGCCGACCACGCCTTGCTGCACCTGATTTGCGACACTGTGCGCTTGATGGTCGTCTCCCAGGGCACGATCAGTACCACGGCGGTCGAAGATATCATGGACGCCGCCATCAAGACCCACCACAACGACGAACTAAAAGCCTCTGGCGCCATTTCCACTTTGGCCGGTGCCTTGCCTGCGCTGGGCATCGTGTCCTGCGTGATGGGCGTGGTCAAGACCATGGATAACATTGACCAGCCGCCCGCGGTTCTCGGTGGCCTGGTGGGCGCGGCGCTGGTGGGAACCTTTATCGGCGTGTTTTTGGCTTACGGATTCTTCGAGCCCTTTGCCAAGCGCTTAGAGCAAATCATTGAGGACGAGGCCTGCATGTACCTCGTTGTCAAACAAATCATCATTGGTACCTTGCACGGCCACCCCATGCCGCTGATTTTGGAAGCTGCGCGCGTCTGTATTGGCCACCACAACCAACCT
>CANJXV010000171.1 GCA_947478935.1 Comamonadaceae bacterium | reverse complement strand
GAGCCGGCGCCTTGGGCCATCAGCTCGGAGAACAGGGGCACCACCACTTCGAAGCGCTTGCCGTTGGCCATCTTGTCGCGCAGACCAAACTGCACAGCCTGGGTCAGCGAGTTGATCATGTCCTTACCGTAGTGGTTCAAGATCAACACGTCCGCGCCCGAATTGAGCACCGGCGTGATGTACTGCGAAAAGTCGGCCGAGCCCAATGGAGTTTTGACCGCGTTGGCTGTTTTCCAGCCGAGCGCCTCTGTGGAGCTTTTCATGGATTCCTCTTGCGTCCAGCCCCAGGTGTAGTCGGCGGTCAGGTGGTAAGCGATACGCTCTTTGCCATATTCTTTGCCCAACACGGGGCCTAGGGCCTTGCCGGACATATAGGCGTTAAAGAAGTGGCGGAAGCCATAACGGCGCTTGTCTTTGCCGGTGGTGTCATTGGAGTGGGTCAGGCAGTTCATGAAAATCACACCCATTTCTTGGGCCAGTGATTGCATGGCGATCGCCTCGCCGGAAGAAGAGCCGCCGGTACACATGATGGCGCCGTCTTTTTCCATCATCCGCTTGGCCACGCCGCGTGCCACATCGGTTTTGGTTTGGGTATCACCCTGCACATATTCGACTTTCTTGCCCAGGATACCGTTGCCCTTCAGGACCAATGGCTTCATGGTTTTGAGCATGCCGCCGTCACCTTCGCCATTGATATGTTTGATGGCAAGCTCATAAGCGCGCAATTCATCTTTACCTTCGTCGGCATAGGCGCCGGTCAGCGGCAGGGTCAGGCCGATGGTGACGGTTTTGCTGTTGCCCGGGTCATTGCGAAAGGTACTGGCCGTCGAATTTTTCATGTAGAAGGCGGGTGCTCCCACGCCAGCGACAAAACCTGTGATCGATTTAAGGGCCTTACGGCGAGTTGAATTCAACATGAGAATCTCCGAAGTTATAAATGCAGTGGATAACTGCGCGGTCTAGAAAAAGACTCCGAAGTATATGAAGCAATATCCGATTAATCAACACGGGTTTTCTAGGGTTTACCCTAGGAACTGAAGAATTAATTTAACGGATATTCGCCATTATTTTTTTTATATGCTGACGCATAACTTACAAAGCTTAATTCCCCAAGCATTTATAAGGGTTTGATACGTGCGCGGATTACACGTCTTAATTTACTCGCGCGCCGCTTTCAAACCACTTTTTAATTAGCGCGCGTTCGTCTTCGGTAATTTGCGTTGCATTGTTCATGGGCATGGCGCGCAGGACGACGGCTTGTTGGTAAACCGCTTGGGCGTTTTGGGCCAGCAAGGCAGCCGAGTCGAGCCGGATATTTTTCATTTGCATGGCCGGGCCGTGGCAGCCGTAGCAGCGCTGGGCGATGACCGGCTGGATTTGCGCGTAGCTGATGGCGACGCTCGGCTCGGCACCCATTCCAGCACCTGCAAGCGCATTGGAGCCTGACCCCGAAGCCGACATTGCCGGTGCGCTGACCGCAGCCCCCGCATCGGGTGCGCCTGCTGTGCCGTCCGCCGTAAGCGGGGGCGCCATCGCCACGATCAGCGCGCCAATCAGTACCAGGCCTGCGGCCACATAAGGCCAGGGGTGCGGGTTGCGCCCCAGTTTGTAGCCGTGGCGCAGCACAAAAAACTGGCGGATGGCCGCGCCGGCCGCCATCATCCCTATCAGCACCAGCCAGTTGTGCGGATGGTTGTAGGTAAAGCTGTAGTGCGTGCTCAGCATGGCAAACAGCACCGGCAATGTGAAATAAGTGTTGTGCACGCTGCGCTGCTTGCCGCGTTGGCCATGGATTGGGTCCACCGGCTCACCCGCGCGGATACTTTCGATGACAGTGCGCTGGCCGGGGATGATCCAGAAAAACACATTGGCGCTCATGCTCGTGGCCAGCATCGCACCCAACAGCAAAAAGGCGGCGCGTCCGGCAAACCACTGGCATGCCAACCAAGCCGCGCTGCAAACCAGCAGCGCCACCAAAGCGCCCACGATGCGGTCGCCACCGGGCCGCTGGCCCCACAGGCGGCAAATCGCGTCATAAGCCAGCCAAAACACCACCAAAAATGCCAGCGCAGCGCCCACGGCGATGGTGGGCGACCAGGCCATGCGCGTGGGGTCGATGAGATAGCTACTGGCGTTCCACAGGTACGAAATAGTAAAGAGCGCAAAGCCGGTCAGCCAGGTGCTGTAGCTTTCCCAGTAAAACCAATGCAAGTGCTTTGGCAACTCGGGCGGACGCACCGCAAACTTCACCGGGTGGTAAAAACCGCCACCGTGCACAGCCCACAATTCGCCACTCACGCCCTGGCGTTTCAGGCCTTCATCCTCCGGCGGCGTCAGGCTGCTATCTAAGAAGACAAAGTAAAACGAGGCGCCGATCCAGGCCACCGCAGTTACCACGTGCGCCCAGCGCAGTAGCAGATTGGCCCATTCGAGCAGATAAGTTTCCATGGAGGCGTACTTTGGTAGTGGTGCGAGAAATTGTAGGTAGTGCCGCTGCGCGCTTACATTGCTGGCCTGTCGGGCAGGGCCATCAGCTGCGCTGCTACTGATACGGCGATCACTTCGGGCCGCTTATCCCGCAGGCCGGGCAGGCCAATGGGGCTAGTCACTTGCGCCAACTCTTGGGTGCTAAAGCCGCGCGCTTCCAGGCGCTGGCGGAAGGTGGCCCACTTGGTTTTACTGCCAATAAGGCCGATAAAGGGCAGGTCGGCGCGAGCGCGCTGGCGTAGCAAGCAGGCGGCCACGATGTCCAGGTCTTCGGCATGGCTAAAGCTCATGATCAGTACGCGCGAACCCGGCGCTAGCGTGGCCACTGCGTCCTGCACCGGCTGCGAATGCTCGCAGCGCACGTTGCTTGGTACTGTGCCGGGGAAGGGCGCGTCGCGGCTGTCAATCCAGTGCACATCCAGCGGCAAATGCGCAAACACCTGCACCAGCGCATGGCCTACATGGCCGCCGCCAAACAGGGCGACTGGCTGGTGCCCAGCTTGTAACGCTTGGCGCAGCCGGGCCCTGTCTTGCGCGTGCACCGGCTCAAAGCCTAGGGTCACATGCCCGCCGCAGCATTGGCCCAGGCTGGGGCCCAAGGCGTAGCTTTGATCGCGCGCCGCGTTGGGGTTAGCGAACAGGGCCTGTGCGTGGGCGATAGCGTCAAGTTCGAGCCGTCCGCCGCCTATGGTTCCTACAGTACCATCGGTAAAAACCGCCATCCAGGCGCCGGTATCCCGTGGTACCGAGCCGCGCGTGGCCAGCACCCGGACCCACACCGCGGGCGCCACTGCCAGATGATCCAGAAAACGGGTTATCAGGCTTTGCATACAAAACAAAAGCGTGCCGCCCGGCATACTGGAGAGAGACAAGCATAGAAAGGAAATGCATGCAGCCATTGCGCGCTAAATGGTGGCCAGACCACAGCCCCACGTGGCAACGTGCTTGTCTTGGCGCCTTGCTGTGCTTGGTTGTATGGCTGGCCGGTTGTGCCGCGCCGCCCAAGCCCATGCCGCCCGCTCCCCCCGTGCCGCCGCCACCCGTCCAGCCTGCGCCCCCCGAACCCGTGGCCCGGCCCGGGCTCGAGCCAGAGCCCGCCCCCGCTGTGATCGTGGCCCCCGAGCCAGAAGTTGTCGAGGCGCCGCCTACTCTGGTTTCCGGCGCAAGCAATCCGCGCGATTACCGCAAAGACGCGGGTAAACATCTCTACCAAAAATACCCTGGCCGCGTCTATATCGGCAAGATGCCGCCTATGTTGCAAGCCGTGGGAGTACTGGAGCTCGACATTGGCAAGCGCGGCGAAGTGCTTGCGCTGCGCTGGACGCGCGCGCCGAGACAGGTGCCCAAAGTGATGGCCGAAATTGAACGCATGGTGCACGCGGCAGCACCTTTCCCGGCGCCCATGCGCATGGGGCCAATCATCTACACCGAGGTCTGGTTGTGGCACAAGAGCGGGCGCTTTCAATTGGATAGCCTGACCGAGGGGCAGAAATAGGCTTGCGGCGCGGCATCAGCAAGCACCTAAGAGCCCCGGTAGGTGGAATAACTCCAGGGGCTGACCAGTAGCGGGACGTGGTAGTGGGCGCTGCCATCGGCAATGCCAAAGTCGATGCCCACCTGGTCTAAAAACGGCGGCTCGGGCAAGTCCACGCCGCGCCGGCGAAAGTAGTCGGCCACCGAAAACTCCAGTCGGTAGCACCCCGCACGCAGCGCCGCATGTTCGTACAACAGACCATCGGGGTTGCGCCCATCGCTATTGAGCACCAGTTCTTTTACCAGTGTGCGCTGTTCACCGTGCACGCTGTACAAACGCACCGCCATACCGGCTGCCGGGGTGCCGTGCATGGTGTCCAAAACGTGGGTGCTTAGGCCCATAGTCGATTCCCCTCAAATAGGGCGAAAGTGTAATCAGTGCTTTGCGGGTCTCGCCCACTAGTCCGCGCCCCTGCTTTAACGCTACCATCTGCCGCATGGCACATTACGATTCCACCGCTCCCTATCCCCGCGATCTGATCGGCTATGGCCGCAAGCCCCCACACCCGCAGTGGCCCGGTAAAGCGCGCGTAGCAGTGCAGTTTGTGCTCAATTACGAAGAGGGCGGTGAAAACAGCGTGCTGCACGGCGATGCCGGTTCCGAGCAGTTTTTGTCCGAGATGTTCAACCCCGCCGCCTTCCCCGACCGCCATATCAGCATGGAAGGTATTTACGAATACGGCTCGCGTGCAGGGGTCTGGCGCATCTTGCGTGAGTTTGAAAAACGCAAGCTACCGCTTACTGTGTTTGGCGTATCCACCGCCATGCAAAAACACCCCGAGTTGTGCGCTGCATTTCAAGAGCTTGGCCACGATATCGCTTGCCATGGCCTGAAGTGGATCCATTACCAAAACATCGACGAGGCCACCGAGCGCGCCCACATGCGCGAGGCCATGGACATACTGCGCGACTTGTGTGGCGAGCGCCCTTTGGGGTGGTACACCGGGCGCGACAGCCCGCGCACCCGCCGCCTGGTGGCCGACTATGGCGGCTTTGCCTACGACAGCGACTACTACGGCGACGACCTCCCGTTTTGGATGCAGGTGCAAAAAACCGATGGCACAGTGGTGCCGCAACTCATCGTGCCTTACACCCTGGACTGCAATGACATGCGCTTTGCGCTGCCCCAAGGCTATTCCCATGCCGACCCGTTCTTTCAGTACATGAAAGACAGTTTTGATGCACTTTATGCCGAAGGCGACCCAGAGGGCGACAACGCCCCCAAGATGATGAGCATCGGCATGCATTGCCGCTTGCTGGGCCGGCCTGGCCGCATCACCGCTTTGCAGCGCTTTTTAGACCATGTGCAAAGCCATGACCATGTCTGGGTGTGCCGCCGCCTGGACTTGGCGCAGCACTGGAGCCGTGTGCACCCCTATAGCGAAGCCGCATGACGCTGGACGAACTCAACCGCGCCCCTTTGGCGCAAGCGCAGGCCATGCTGGCTGGCTTGTACGAGCACTCCGACTGGATTGCCGAGCAAGCGCTGGCCGAGCGGCCTTTTCAATCGCTGGCGCATTTGCAATACGCCATGTGCCGTGTGTTGGACGGGGCGGGACGCGAGGCACAACTGGCCTTGCTGCGCGCCCACCCGGAGCTGGCGGGCAAGGGCTTGGTGCTGTCCAAGCTGACCGCCGAATCGCAACACGAACAAAAAAAGGCCGGGTTGACGGACTGCACGCCGCAAGAGATGGCCGCCATCCAGCAATTCAACGCCGATTACCGCGCCAAATTTGACTGGCCTTTTATCGTCGCGGTGCGCGGCCCGCGCGGCACGGG
>CANJXV010000170.1 GCA_947478935.1 Comamonadaceae bacterium | reverse complement strand
GGTGCGGGAGAGATGGGCATAGCGCGTCAACACCTCGTTGCCATGGTCTACCTCAATCACCAGACCGTAATTTGGCTGCACCTCCTGCGTCACCACCACGCCGCCCGCAGCCGAAAGCACGGTGGTGCCCACCGGCGCTGGGAAATCCAGGCCCTGGTGCAAGGCGCTCATGCCGGTAAAAGGGTCGATACGCCAGCCAAAACCCGAGCCGGTGCTGACCTCGGGCACAGGCATTTGCGTGGGAATCATCAGTTTTTTTATTTTTTGCTCGAACAGGCGCGACTCAATGGCAGTCATCAAGTCGTTGCGGGCGCTGGTATCGACCTCGATGTGGTCCATGACGGTCTGCAGCTCTTGAAGGTTCATGGTGCGCCCGGCCACCAGCGTGCCGCCGCGACCAGGGGTGGTGCGCACTTGCGCTGGGTCTAGGCCCGCAAGCCCCGATACGCGCTCGGCCAGCGACTCCATTTGCATCAACTTAGCTTGCATCTCGCCCATGCGTTTGGCCAGCACCTCAATGTTTTCGCGCACATACCGGTCCCGCTGGTCAAACTCGTCCTTGACCACCAGGCGCATCACCTGGCTGATAACCGGCCAGCCTTCGCGCGCGCCTTTGAGCAAAATCCAGTGGTAAATAACGGCAGAGACGAGGGTCACCGCAATGAAAAACCCTGCCAGCGCCAGCGCAACGCCGCCAGGGCTCGTCTGCAGCACATAACTGCGCGAGAGCCGGGGATCCGTGATAATCAATTGCATACGCTATCCCCTTATTTGTTTCGATGCGCCGCTCCAACACCTCGTTCTCGGTGCTTCAAGCCAGCATGGACTCACCCACGCTAGCCCGCTTGGTGGACTTAAGTGCTCAATCCAGCGCCTGCCTGCGCTGCGTTACTACTCTGCTACCCCCCGGTTTGCGCCTTGGCGTACAGGCCGGGCCTCTTGAAGGCCAGGTCTGGTGCCTGCTGGTGGACTCCACGGCCATCGCCGCCAAATTACGCCAATTACAGCCCATGCTGCTAGAGCGCCTTGCGCGCGAGGGGCACGATATTACCGCGATTCGCCTCAAGGTCCGCTCAGCCAGTGCGTAGCCCGATAACCGTTTCACGCAAAGCGCTGGCAAATTCGCGCCGCTGACGGCCCTGGGCACTTTGCAAGGGAGCGCAGCGCAGCACGGCACGCAGCGGCGGCGCGCAAACCGTACGCCAGGCCGATTCGAGCAGGCTTTCATCGCCCACATAGCAAGGCGCAAAACTAGGCGCCGCACTGGCAGCGTCCTCAAAACGCAAGCCCAGCGCCTGCACTGGGGCCTCAGCCGTAATCGCCGCCTGCAATAAATTGCCATGAAAGGGCAAAACCGTGCTGCCGTCGCCGGTGGTGCCTTCGGGGAAAAAAGCCAGTACATCGCCCTGGTGTAGGGCCTGCGCCATTTGGTGCACCACGCGCAAAGCATCGCGGCGCGAGGCACGGCTGATGTACAAAGTACCGCCGCCGCTGGCCAGCGTGCCCAGCACCGGCCAGTCGCGTATATCGTCTTTGGAAATAAAGCGGCAATGCACCGCGGCGTGCAAGACGGCAATATCCAGCCAGGAAATATGGTTGCACACCAGCATCAAAGGCCCTTGGCGGAGCAATTGGCCTTCGATGCGTAATTCCAAACCCAGAATATCGAGCATGGCTTGCGACCACTGCTGCACCTCCTGATCACGCCGCGCTTTTGACCAAGCTAAGAAACGTAAACGGATCGTTAGCCAACCGCGCAGTAAATGCACCAACAGACGCAAAAGGCGCCAGGAACCGCGCAGCTTGGAAGGCTTGAGCACGGCGCGGGGTAGTACGGTTTAGTTCGGGCTAATGCCCGGGGCCTGAAAGGCTAGGCGACCAGCGACCAGGGTGGCGCGCACTTGCCCGGGTAATTCATAGCCGCCAAAAGGTGTGTGCTTGCTCTGGCTGCGCAGCGCGGACGCTTGCACCGTCCAAGCAGCCTGCGGGTCAAACACACAGATATCGGCCTTAGCACCTACCGCCAAGCGGCCCATGCCGCCCTGGGCAGCGCCTTGACTGGCTGCCAGTACGTCGGCACTGCGATGTGTGACGCAGGCCAGAGCTTGCACCAGCGGCAAATCGCTGTCCCGCGCCCACTTCAGCGCCAGGCTCAGCAGCAATTCCAGCCCGGTGGCACCTGGCTCGGCTTCGGCGAAAGGCAGCTCTTTCTCATCGGCACCTACAGGCATGTGGTCGGACACCAGCGCATCAATCGTGCCGTCTTGCAGCGCCTGGCGCAGCGCCTCGCGGTCGCGCTGCTGACGCAGCGGCGGGCTCAGGCGGGTGCGGCTGTCAAAGTAGCCCACATCCATATCCGTCAGATGCAGGGAGTTGACGCTTACATCACCCGTTACCGGCAATCCCTCTGCCTTGGCCTGGCGCAGCAACTGCGCCCCGGCAGCGCTACTTAAGCGGCAAATATGTACCCGCGCGCCGGTGGCGCGTACCAGCTCAAAAATCGTGTGCAAGGCGATGGTCTCAGCGGCGACGGGCACGCCGCTTAAACCCATGCGCGTAGCCAACGGGCCGCTGGCAGCAACGCCTTTGCCCAAATGCAATTCCTGCGGACGCAGCCAAACGGTGTAGCCAAAGGAGCGGGCGTATTGCATGGCGCGCATCAGCACCTGGGTATTGGCGATACCCACTTCGGCCTGGCTAAAGCCCACGCACCCGGCTTCGCTCAGTTGCAGCATCTCGGTTAGCACTTCGCCATGGAGGCCACGCGTCAACGCGCCCAGCGGCAGCACGCGCGCCTGGTGCAGGCTTTGCGCCCGAAAGCGCAGCATTTCAACAAGGCCCGGCTCATCGAGCACCGGGTCTGTGTCGGGCGGGCAGACCAGCGTGGTCACCCCCCCAGCCACAGCCGCAGCCAGCTCGGAGGCCAACATGCCTTCATGCTCATGGCCGGGTTCGCGCAAGCGGGCGGCCAGATCTACCAGGCCGGGCATGACTATGCAGCCTTGGGCATCTAGGGTTTGCGCAGGCACAAAATCTGTAGGTATTTGGCCCATCGCCAGCACCCGCCCATCGGCGATTGCAACATGGCCCAGCGCGTCCAGGCCGCTGGCAGGATCAAGCAAGTGTCCGTTACGAATCAGTAGCTTCATCGCGCGGCCCTCATGCTTCATTGCCCGCGACAATGCCCATCACAGCCATGCGCACTGCGATGCCAAAGGTCACTTGCGGCAGGATCACGCTTTGCACGCCGTCGGCCACGGTGGAATCGATTTCCACACCCCGGTTAATGGGGCCCGGATGCATCACGATGGCATCGGGCTTGGCCAAAGCTAACTTGTCCGCCGTGAGCCCAAAGCTCTTGAAATACTCGTTGCTGGAAGGCAGCAAGGCGCCGTTCATGCGTTCGTTTTGCAGGCGCAGCATGATGATGACATCGCAGCCCTTGATACCTTCTTCTAAGGTGTTGAACACGCGCACGCCCATATTTGCCATATCGCCGGGCACCAGGGTGCGCGGGCCGACTACGCGTACCTCGGCGCAGCCCAGCGTGGTCAAGGCATGGATGTCCGAACGTGCCACCCGCGAATGCAGAACATCGCCCACGATAGCCACCGTCAAATTCGTAAAGTCTTTTTTGTAATGCCGGATGGTGTACATGTCCAGCAGCCCTTGCGTCGGATGCGCATGGCGGCCATCACCGGCATTGACCACGTGCACATGCGGGGCCACATGTTGCGCGATCAGATAGGGCGCGCCAGACTCGCTGTGCCGCACCACAAAAATATCGGCAGCCATCGCACTGAGATTAGCTATGGTGTCCAGCAGCGATTCGCCTTTAGAGGCCGACGAGCGGGCGATGTCCAGATTAATGACATCGGCCGACAAGCGCGTGGCCGCTATCTCAAAGGTAGTACGTGTGCGTGTGCTGTTTTCAAAAAACAAATTGAACACGCTTTTGCCGCGCAAGAGCGGCACTTTTTTTACTTCGCGGTCGCTCACCGAAACGAACTGCGCCGCCGTGTCCAGGATGTGCGTAAGTATCTCGCGCGACAGCCCTTCGGTGGAGAGCAGGTGAATCAGCTCGCCGTGTTGATTGAGTTGCGGATTGCGCCGATGCAGCATTACTTATTTTTCTTTCACATCAAAGCTGAAGGCGCCCGCCGCGTCGCGCGCCAGGGCCAGCGACTGGCCGGCATCGAGCGTCACGCGCGCGGCGGCAAAGTCGGCCTGGATCGGGAGCTCGCGCCCGCCCCTATCCACCAGCACTGCCAATCGCACGCTAGCGGGGCGGCCATAGTCAAACAATTCGTTGGTAATCGCGCGTATGGTGCGCCCGGTGTAGAGCACATCATCTAACACCACCAAATGCGCGTCTTTGATTTCAAAGGGCAAATGCGTTTTGCTGCTGGCCGCTAAGCCGCGCTTGGCAAAGTCGTCGCGGTGCATCGCCGAGGAAATCGTGCCAAAGGCGCCAGGCAAGCCCAAGTCTTGATGCAAACGCTCGGCCAGCCAAGCGCCGCCCGAAGTGATACCCACCAAACGGCTATCGGCTTGGCATAGCAGACGCACGCCACGCAGCAGCTCCAGGTACAGGGCTTCGGCATTGAGAACCAGGGTCATGACGACAAGCTCCGCAAAAACTGCTCCAAGATGATGCAGGCGGAGGCAGCATCGGCATCTTTGGCGCCACCGGCCAGGGCTTCGGTGGTGCTATAGCGCTCATCTACCTCAAACACGGGCAGACCGAAGCGGCCCCGCAACTGGCGTCCAAACTTTTGCGCGCGCAGCGTATTGTCGTGGGGCGCACCGTCCGGGTGGTAAGGCACACCAAGTACCAAAGCCTGAGGCTCCCACTCCTTCAGACGCAGCGCTATTTGGGCAAAGCGCGCATCGCCCGAAACGCTAATCGTGGCCTGCGGCTGCGCCGCGCCTAGCAGGCGGCTACCGACCGCTACGCCGGTGCGACGGGTGCCGAAATCAAAAGCCATAAAACGCTGCAAATCGACGGGAACCGCCTTGGCCTGTGGCGATGGCAGCGCCGCGGCGGGTACGGGCATGGCCAGAGCGTTCATGCGTGGCCCGCCTGCGGGGCGATCGTCCAGGCCTTCAAGCCCAGCAATTCCAGCGCGCGTTCATAGCGCTGGTTGATCGGGGTATCAAAAATAATACTTTTCTCGGCGTCAACCGTGAGCCAGCTGTTGCGCATCAGCTCGCTTTCCAACTGGCCTTCGCCCCAGGACGCATAGCCCAGCGAGACCAGCACTTTGCTCGGCCCCTGCCCGCCGGCCAGGGCTTCGAGTACATCGCGCGATGTCGTCATCGCCAAACCGCCGGGTATGACCATACTGGACGCGTAGGGGGCGCTGGCCGCGCTATCGGCGGCGCAGGATAAGGACTCGTGCAGCACAAAGCCGCGCTCTTCGTGCAGCGGGCCGCCATGCAGGACCGACTGTGCGGCCAGATCGGCGCGCTGCAAAGACAAATCTACTTTGTCAAACAAGTCGGACAAACTAATTTCAGAAGGCTTGTTGATGATCAGCCCCAACGCGCCGCGCGGGCTGTGGTCGCATAAATAGACCACGCTTTTAGAGAAAAGTCCGTCTTCCAAACCTGGCATCGCGATCAAAAAATGGTGCGTAAGGTTGGTGGATGCAAAATCGCCGGACATACAACCATTTTAACGACAGGCATGCAAAGCACTTATTCCTCCGGCCTAGTATGGCTGCGCCGCGATTTACGCCTGACGGACAACCCCGCCCTGGCCGCAGCCCTGCAATCCTGCGCGCAAGTGCATTGCGTCTTTATTCTGGATCGCGCCATTTTGGATCCCTTGCCGCGC
>CANJXV010000169.1 GCA_947478935.1 Comamonadaceae bacterium | reverse complement strand
TCATTGGGTTTCAGGCCGGCGCGGTCCGCTGGGGAGCCTTCAATCGGCGAGACCACTTTGACAAAACCGTCTTCCTGCGTGATTTCAATGCCCACACCGACAAATTTACCGCTCGTGCCTTCACGAAATTCTTTGAAGGATTTCTTATCAAAATAAGTGGAGTGGGGGTCCAGGCTGGACACCATGCCGGTAATGGCGTCAGTGATCAGCTTTTTTTCGTCCACTGGCTCCACGTAATCACTTTTGATTAGGCCAAAGACAGTGGAGAGCTGCTGCAACTCTTCCAAGGGCATGGGTGCCAGGGTATTGCGTGCCACGGTTTGCACAGAAACCGTCGTCAGCGAGCCGGCCAATGCACCTAGCATTACCCAACCAGCAATCTTTAATTTTTGACCCATAGTCGTTCCCGTTTCCTTAATCCCTGTGTACCTGATGGCCAAGATGCCAACGATAAGCGCCTATTGTGCCCTTGAAGGCGCCACCTTGAGCTATCGCAGGGGCATCCCCCGAACCACCGTCAAATCGTTTTGCCCTGCGCCGCCACCGCCTGCGCCGCTTGCGCGATGGCCTGGCCGTCGCCCAAATAGTAATGGCGTATCGGTTTCAGGTCTGCGTCCAGTTCGTAAACCAGCGGTATCCCGTTGGGGATATTGACTCCTACGATGTCATCGTCCCCGACTTTATCCAGGTATTTGACCAGCGCCCTTATGGAATTGCCATGCGCGGCGATCACCGGGCGCTTGCCCGCACGCAAAGCCGGTGCGATGGACTCCTGCCAAAACGGCATCACGCGCGCCACAGTGTCTTTCAGGCACTCGGTCAGCGGAACTTGGCCCTGGGTCAGCTTGGCGTAGCGGGGGTCGCTGCCTTCCCAGCGCGGGTCGGCGGGCTCTAGCGCTGGCGGCGGCACGTCAAAGCTACGGCGCCACAGCAGCACCTGCTGCTCGCCGTACTGACGCGCCGTATCCGATTTATTCAAACCTTGCAAAGCGCCGTAATGGCGCTCATTTAGCCGCCAGCTGTGCACCACCGGCAGCCAGGTGCAGTCCATGTGGTCCAGGCAATGCCAAAGGGTTCGCGTGGCCCGCTTGAGCATGCTGGTGTAGGCCAGATCAAAGGCATAGCCTTGGGCTTTAAGCAAGCGCCCTGCGTTTTGCGCTTGTTCGATGCCATTGGGCGTCAGATCTACATCGGTCCAGCCGGTAAAGCGGTTTTCAAGATTCCAGGTGGATTCGCCGTGGCGTATCAATACAAGTTGGTGCATGGCAGGAATTGGGAGAATGAAAGGGGATTGCCGCCGCGCGGGCTGCGCGGGATCGAGAGCATTCTAAAATGCTCACTTTGTGCTCTTCCTCGCGCCCTCAAGGAACCCTAGTGAAATTTCTTCTCGATAACTGGATGTTGATCACCCTGGCCCTGATTTCCGGTGCCCTTTTGCTAGCGCCGGTGATGCAAGGCGCAGTCAGCGCAGGCCTCAGCGCCAACGACGCAGTGTTATTGATCAACCGAGAAAAAGCGGTGGTGGTGGATGTGTGTGAGCCCACAGAATTTGCCGCCGGGCATATAGTGGGCTCCAAAAATATCCCGCTGACTGACTTACCTGCCAAGTTGGCGGCAGCCGTAAAAAACAAGGGTTTACCTTTGATTTTGGTGTGCCAGTCCGGAGTTCGTTCGGGCCGTGCGGTGGCCTCGGCCAAAACCCTGGGCTATGAACAGGTCCATTCCCTCGGTGGTGGTTTGGCGGCCTGGAAAAGCGCTGGGCTCCCTTTGGAAAAACTCTGAAATGCCTTCCAAAAATCTAGTTGTCCCGTTGAGAGAATGATGCAAAACGTCAAGATGTACACCACCGCCGTCTGCCCGTATTGCGTGCAGGCCAAGCGTATTCTCAAATCCAAAGGCGTGGAGGCTATCGAGGAAATCCGTATCGATACCAATCCTGCTGAGCGCAGTGCCATGATGGAACGCACCGGACGGCGCACCGTTCCGCAAATCTTTATCGGCGACACCCATGTGGGTGGCTGCGATGACCTGATGGACCTGGATAGCCGGGGCGGCCTGATGCCCTTGTTGCTCGGGTCCTGAGCTTGTAGCCAGCCATCCGGGCCTGCTGCGATAATTCAAGGCGACAGTGGCCTCAAATACCGCTGCGCCCCATCCCACAAGCCCACCGGCTTTTACGGTGGGCTTTGTTTTCATTTGAAAGATGCACGCTATGTCAGAACAAGCCCCGGTTTTCCAAATCCAACGCGTTTACCTCAAAGAGGCGTCAATGGAGCAGCCCAATTCTCCGGCCATCTTGCTCGAGCAGGAGCAACCCTCTGTGGATATTCAATTGGGTATTGAAGCCAATCCGGTGGCAGAAGGGGTATTTGAAGTCAGTGTCACGGCCACTGTGCATACCAAAATCAAAGACAAAACCGTGTTTTTGGTGGAGATCAAACAGGCCGGCATTTTTGAAGTACGCAACCTCCCCGAAGATCAAATGGGTCCGATCATGGGTATTGCTTGCCCTCAAATCGTCTATCCCTATTTGCGCGGTAATGTGGCCGACATGATTCAGCGCGGCGGCTTTCCGCCGGTGCATTTGTCGGAAATCAACTTTCAGGCCATGTACGAGCAACAGCAAAGCCAGGTGGCGCAAACCAGCGCGGCGGGCACTTTGCCCCAATAAAGCGCCTGCCCGCTCCCGGATGTCGCACGGAGCCGCTAGCGCATGAAAATTAGTGTTTTAGGGGCGGGCGCTTGGGGCACGGCGCTGGCCGTGGCGGCAGCGCGCATGCCGCAGCACACCGTCACCTTGTGGGCGCGCGACGCGCGCCAGCAGCGTGCCATGCAAAACGAACGAATCAATCCGCGCTACCTGCCCGGCCTGGCCTTCCCTGAAGGCTTGCGCATCAGCCAACTCCAAGGCAACTATCTGCGTGCCCACCTGGCTAGCCAGGACCTGGTGGTGATTGCCACGCCCATGGCCGGCTTGCGTGACATGCTGGTTCTGCTTGCAGATTCAACCATGCCGGTGGCCTGGTTGTGCAAAGGCTTTGAGGCCACCATCATCCAGGGTGGCCAAGGCTTGCTAGGCCATGAAATACAGGCTCAGTGTGCGCCCGGCGTTTGGGCTGGCGTACTCAGCGGCCCCAGTTTTGCCATGGAGGTGGCGCGGGGTCAGCCCACCGCGCTGGTAGCTGCCAGCGCACATGCCAGCGTGCGCGGTGCGCTAGTGGATGCGTTTCACAGCCCACACTTGCGGGTGTATGCCAGCGAGGATGTCGCGGGTGTGGAGGTTGGCGGTGCGGTCAAAAACGTGATGGCCATTGCCACCGGTTTGTGCGATGGCTTGCATTTAGGCCTGAATGCGCGCGCCGCCTTGATTACGCGTGGACTGGCGGAGATGACCCGCCTCGGGCTGGCCTTAGGTGCAAAAGCGGAAACCTTTATGGGTCTGAGCGGCTTGGGTGACTTGGTCTTGACGGCTACTGGCGATTTGTCGCGCAACCGGTCTGTCGGTTTGGCGCTGGCGCAAGGCCAGTCGCTGGAGCAAGCGGTGAAATCGCTGGGCCATGTGGCCGAAGGCGTGTACAGCGCACGCACCGTGTTGCAGCGCGCCGATACATTGGGCGTACAGATGCCGATTACCCAGTGTGTGGTGGCGCTGCTCGAAGGCCAATTACAAGCGACCGAGGCGCTAGCCGCTTTGATGGGCCGCGAACCTGCCGCTGAAATGTAAGTTGTGGGTGCGCCGCTAGCCGCAGCGCTCCCCAGCCTTGCGCTTACAAAGCCTCAATCCGCGCAGCAATATGCGCCATGGCTTGTGGCACCTGGTCCACTAACACCAGGCACAACTCACCGGGCTGCAAGTGCGACAGGGCGGTGTCGATAGCTAAAAATTCGCCGTAGATTTCGCTGCGTTGTGTTGCCTTGGTTGCACTGACTAAGCCCTCGCGCAGCAAAGCCATGACCTCGCCATTGGATCGGCCGCGCTGGCACTGGTCCTCGTACATCACCACTTCTTCGAACGCGTTACCCAAGATTTGGGTGATTTGGCGGATGTCCTCGTCGCGTCGGTCGCCCGGCCCGCTGATGACCACCGAACGGCGGCTCGCCGGCATGGCTTGCACTGCTTGCACCAGGGCTGCCATCGCGTCTGGGTTGTGGCCATAGTCGGCAATCACGGTCGCGCCTTTGTAGTCAAAGATATTAAAGCGCCCCTGTGCATTGTCGTTTTCGCTGGAAAAACTGGCTAGGCCCGCATGCATGGTGTCCCAGTCCAGGCCCAGTGCCCATACGGCTGCCACACTGGCCATCACATTTTCCACTTGAAAACTGATCGCGCCGCCTAGCGTGATGGGGATGTCGCTCAGGTTTAAATAATGTTTTTCTGCTCCTCTGGCGGCCACGATCTGGCCGTTTTCCACATAAACCACTGAATGACCTTGCGCGCGGTGTGTGGCCATCACCGGGTGGTATTGGTCGAGTGCAAAAAAAGTGACCGCGCCTTTGGTTTTGGCCGCCATAGCGGCTACCACCGGGTCCGATGCATTGAGCACCGCTGTGCCCTTTGCAGCGACGTTTTGCACAATCACGCGTTTGAGCACGGCCAGTTCATCGACAGTGGTGATGTAGTTCAGCCCCAAATGGTCGCCGCTGCCTACATTGGTCACCACGGCCACATCGCATTTGTCAAAGGCCAGGCCTTCGCGCAAGATACCGCCGCGCGCTGTTTCCAGCACTGCCGCGTCCACATCGGGATGGTGCAAAACGTTTTTCGCGCTTTTGGGGCCGCTGCAGTCGCCGGTATCAATGCAATGGCCGTCCACATAGACGCCATCGGTATTGGTCATACCGACGCACCAACCTTGCTGGGCCAGCAGGTGCGAAATCAGCCGCACGGTCGTGGTTTTGCCATTGGTGCCGGTTACGGCGACTATGGGTATGCGGCCATCCTGCCCGTTTTTGAATAGGCTGGACATGATGGCCTCGCCCACGGCCCGGCCTTTGCCAAAAGAGGGGCTGAGGTGCATGCGCAAGCCCGGCGCGGCATTAACTTCCACCACGCCACCGCCTTGTTCTTCAATCGGACGCAAGATGCTGTCGCATACCAGGTCTACGCCACAAATATGCAAGCCCACCATATGCGCCGCGGTCACCGCACGGGCCGCCACATCGGGATGCACGTCATCAGTCACGTCGGTGGCAGAGCCGCCGGTGGACAAATTGGCGTTGTTGCGCAAATTGACGCGCTGGCCCTTGTCCGGAATCGAGTCTGCCTCAAAACCCTGGCTGCGCAAGCAGCTGCGGGCAATATCGTCAAAGCGGATTTTGGTCAGCGAGGTGGCATGCCCATCGCCCCGGCGCGGGTCGGCATTGACGATATCCACCAACTGCGCCACGGTATGCACGCCGTCGCCCACCACTTTGGGCGGATCGCGCCGCGCCGCGGCCACCAGTTTGTCTCCCACCACCAGCAGGCGAAAGTCATTACCCGGCATAAAGCGCTCCACCAACACGGTGTCCCGAAATTCGATGGCTACCGCATAGGCGGCGCGCAATTGGGCTTCGTTCAGGATGTTGACTGTCACGCCCTTGCCCTGGTTGCCGTCCAGGGGCTTGACCACTACCGGTAGCCCTATCTCTTGTGCCGCTGTCCAAGCGTCGTCTGCGTTGCGCACCGCGCGGCCACGCGGCACCGGCACGCCCGCTGCATACAGCAAGCGCTTGCTCAGTTCTTTGTCTTGTGCGATGGCTTCGGCAATTGCGCTGGTGGCGTCTATTTCCGCCGCTTGTATGCGCCTTTGTTTGCTGCCCCAGCCAAAGCGCACCATGCTGCCGTCGGTCATGCGGCTGTA
>CANJXV010000168.1 GCA_947478935.1 Comamonadaceae bacterium | reverse complement strand
GGCGTGTACCAGTTGCTCCATGATGCGGCTCACGCGGGCCAGCATTTTGAAAGCTGTTCCCAATTCGTCTTTGGCGATATGGGCCATGGCGGCGCGCAGCTCGTGCAGCATGAGCTTCATCCACAACTCACTGGTCTGGTGCTGCACGATAAACAGCATCTCGTTGTGGTCTGGCGAGCGCGGGTGTTGCGCGCCCAAAATGGCGTCCAACGACAAGTAGTCGCTATAGCTCATGCTGTGCGCAAAGTCTAGTTGCACATCCGCCTCGCTGTGCAAAATGGCTGCGCTGCCTTGGGGAGCGGGCGTTTCAGAATGGAAAGGGCAGGCGCTCATACAAACCTTTTAAGTAACTGCATTTTTTTGCATAAATTGAGGCGCGCGCCAAGCGCCGGTTTGCAGCACATCGCGCAAGTGCTCCACCGCATGCCACACATCTTCAAAGCCGATGTACAAAGGGGTAAAGCCAAAGCGCAGTATGTCCGGCTGCGCCTTGCCGTCGCCAGCCCGAAAGTCGCCTATCACGCCGCGGGCAATCAGGGCTTGCACCACGGCGTAGGCGGCGGAGCTGTTGGCTTCGCTTTGTAGCGTTAAGCTGACTTGACTTCCTCGCTCGGCGTGCGCACGCGGCGTAGCCAGGCCCATGCCGAAACCTGCGCAGTGCTCTTCGACCAAGTGGATGAACAAATCAGTCAGCGCCAGCGACTTGCGGCGAATCGCACCCATGCCACCCAAGGGCTGGGCCGCTTCAAACACATCCAGACCGCATGCCAGCAAAGACAGGCTAAGGATGGGCTGTGTGCCGCACAAAAACTGGTTGATACCCGGCGCGCTGCGGTAGCTGCTATCAAAAGCAAAGGGCGCCGCGTGGCCCCACCAACCTGCCAGCGGTTGCATAAAAGGCAGATCGGTGCGCGTGCTATGGCGTGGATGCACCCACAAAAACGCTGGGGCGCCCGGCCCGCCGTTCAGGTATTTGTAGCCGCAGCCCACGGCAAAGTCGGCATCGGCGCCGCGCAAATCCACCGGCACCGCGCCGGCACTGTGCGCCAGGTCCCACAACATGAGCGCGCCTGCCGCATGCGCCGCAGAAGTGACCGCAGGCATGTCGAACATAGCGCCGGTGCGGTAGTTCACATGCGTGAGCATCAGCACCGCCACCTGCGGCCCCAGCGCGGGCAGCACGGCATCGGCCTCCACCAGTTGCAGGCTGCAGCCGTGGCTTTGGCACAGGCCTTGGGCAATGTACAAATCGGTAGGAAAGTTGCTGCGCTCACTGACGATGACGCGCCGCGCCGGGTCTGCATGCTGCGCAATGCGAATGGCAGTTGCCAGTACCTTGAATAAATTGACCGAGGTCGTGTCTGCCGCTACCACTTCGTCAGGCCCCGCGCCGATCAAGGGGGCGATGCATGCGCCCAGGCGCTGGGGCAGGTCAAACCATCCCGCCGCGTTCCAAGACCGGATCAGCCCCTGGCCCCACTCCTGCTGCACCACCTGCGCGGCGCGCGCTGCGGCGCTAGCCGGGAGCACACCCAGGGAATTCCCGTCTAGATAGATGGTGTCTGGCGGAATATTGAAATGCGCGCGCAAGGATCGCAAAGGGTCGGCCGCGTCGTGTTGGCGGCAGTCGTGCAATGTGGTCATGAAAACAAGGGGCTGGAGCAAATTGGTTGAGAGATGCGAATGGCAGGAATACGCAAGCCACTGCATTGCATGCAGGGCCCCTAGGACATTAGCACCGCCTTACTGACTGTGGTGTCGCTTTATTGCGACGTTAAACCGCGCAAAGGGTGCTGCAAATTTGCAGGCTTAGCGTCGAAGGGGGGTACGCCAAGTTGAAAACGCAATGAAAAGCACGAAACCAGGTTAAACCCTGTGTTTGAAATTCATCTTTTTGTTATTTTCAGCATTTATACTGAAATTGTTAACAATTATTAGACATTCCCAGCGTATTTTTATTCTGACAAATCCTATGTTCGGCGGCTCTGCTTTTGCACGCAGCCTGAGCGATAAACCAATCATTGGCGAACTCAATGGAGCGATATATGGCAAAAAAATGGATTCTCCCGGCCTTAGCGGCGGTGGCAGTTGCGGTAGGTATCGTGGCTTGTGGGGGTGGCGGAGGGGGTGATGGCGGGGCTGCGTCCACACTCGGTGGTGTAGCCGCCGTAGGCGCACCCCTCAGCGATGCGACCGTTACGCTCACAGATTCCAAGGGTGCAAGCTTCACTACAACGGCAAATTCCAAGGGCGTTTATGCATTTGCCAATGCGGATATAGCCGCTGCAATAGCCCCATTTTTGTTAACGGCGACGGGAACTTTGGGTGATGATGAGGTTACCCACTATGCCGTGGTGACTTCTAAGCAAGCCGGAGGATGGGCTAACGTTACCCCGCTGACAACCGCCGTGGCTGCGCTCGCATCACCGACCACCATCCCTGGAGCAATGACCAATGAGCAATTGGCGGCGATTACTCCGCAGAACCTTGCTGATGCAAGTGCTAATGTGAAGTCCGTCATTGCGCCGCTGTCGTCGGCGCTGAACTTACCTGCCAGTTTTGACCCCCTGGCGGATAAGACGTTTGTTGCCGACCGCACGGGTGCCGATTTGTTGCTTGACCATCTTGCGGTAACTCTTCGAAGTGGCGCAGTCACTATTGCGAACAAGATGACCGTTGTCTCAGATGCTGATGGTGAGACCTCAGGGGTTACCATCACCAAAGGTGAAAAACCCAAAACGGCTATTGCAGGTGATAAAACAGACACCTCTGGCTTTGACGCGCTGGCGAAAAAATTTGAAACCTGTTTCAAAGTTCCGGCGGCAAGTCGGCTGACGGCTAAGCTAGAGGCTAGTGCCACCTTGGCTTCGGATTGCCAGGCTTTAGTCGCCTCAGACTACCTGCATAACGGACAGCCCTTTATAAACCGCTGGGCGACGGCTCTCAACTCTACCGACATGGACGGCGCCACTTTCTCGGCGCCGGTTGTTCGCCTGCGCACCCAGTTGCCAGGCACTGGCGTGCGTGAGCGCGTCGCTGTCAATTTATATTTCAAAGATAAAAATTTGATTGGCTATACAAAGCCTGAGGTCATAGAAAAGCAAGCTGATGGCTCATGGATTTTGGTTGGTAACAAGCGGGCCTTTAATTTCTATGCTGAAGCAGCACTGACCTATTTCGATGATGTTTCCAGCCTAGCCTATAACAATACAAACTCCAGCCGTATGGACTCTGGCCTTCGCCTCAGTGTTGACCCCAGAACCGCTATTAAAAATGACGGTACCGTTATTTACGCGGCCTTGGATATGACGCAATTTGGGGGGTTCAAGGATTCGCTCCCGAACAGTGGTGGCTCGTTTGTCAACTTGGCGAAGGGACTAGGCTCCGCGGCGAAGGCAGTTGGCTGCGTGGTAGTAAAAGGACCTGGCGAAATGGCGGGTGCGAAATGGCGAGGTTTCCATCCCAATGGTGTGTTGCTCAAGCGCCCTGACTCCTCTACATTGCAGGACTACATGGCAATTGACGCTGTAGTACCCACTACAGCGCGCACGGCAATTGATGCCCAGATAGCGGCAGCTAATGGAAATTTTGGTGCCGGCAAACCCATTGCATTCTCGTACACGTATAAAAATACAAGTAATGTGGATGTGACCAAAAACATTACCAGTGAAACGGCACCTTCAGGCAGTTCCGATAACTTATGCACCTATAACTTTGCTAATAATCGCGCTGGAACCAGCACTAATTTAGCGAGTACCACCCCATCGGTGTGGGAGTCTACGCAATCGAGCAGTACCTATGTCGTGGAAACAGAGGCTTTAGGCCCTAGAAAAAATGTGTTGACGGGCGCAGCCAATGATTCGACTATTGCGGGGCGTGATGTTGCGTGGAACACCGGGCCGCGGTTTGCCCGCGCTGCACCTGAAAGTCTTGCCAAAAAATTCGACAACAACCCCGTTATTACTTTTGAAGTATTTGATACCGACGGGCGTTTGCGTGCAGTGATGACAACCCGATACCTGGGTGATGTCCCACCGGCCAAAATGGCGAAAGAGTATTTTGACGCGAATCGGGTTTCTAAATTCGATTTAGCAACGCTAAAAAGCTACTTGAGCTTTGCAGACGCCGCACCTACGGTCAAAGAAAAACAAACCACGCTCACTGCGAAATGGACTACCTCGCCTGGCGCTTGGGGTGCCGACAGGATCATGGCGTATTCGGAGATCCAAAGAGCGGAGGTCGGCTCGGGAACCGGAGGGACTAACGGTATAGCCAAAGATTTGACAACTAGCAAAATAAGCTCTTTGTGGTTGACTGACCCAGACTTGGCGACGCAGTTGACCAACCTACCCGGCAATAATTTCTATTGGTGGAGCAATGGCCTCGCTAAAGACACGGGTACTACATCATGTTCTGGTAACTACCTCGTCAGCAATACCGGTGTGAACGTAGCAAGAAAAACTAAGAGCCTAACAGCGAGCCCTATAGACAATGCGTACTTCGGCCTAGATACGCTCAGCAGTGCCTGTATTTCCCCAGGTACTAAAGCCTATGTATATCGGGAACTGGGCACCCGCACCTATACCGACTCGAACGTAAGGCTCTATGCCTATACCTCTAACAAGGCGATGCGACCTTAACATTGCCCCTGAAAAAAAGCCACTCTAATTGAGTGGCTTTTTTTATGATCTATCGCATTGTTCTATGCGACAACTAGCAAGTCTTGAAGGCGGTTTTTACGCATCTCACTTGCCAACAATTTAGATTTCAATCGATCGCCTTACCCGTTCGGTTCATCCGCACCAATCTCCCCGGCCTAGCCCCAGTAACTTCCCCTTCCCGCACCACCGCCTGCCCCGCCACCCAAGTCCCGATATAACCCTCGGCCTTTTGCAAAAATCGCTTGCCACCCGCAGGCAGGTCGCGCACCAGTTGGGGCATACCCACGCTGAGGCGGGCCGGGTCTATCAGGTTGAAGTCGGCGCGCAGGCCGGGCTGTATCAGGCCGCGGTCTTTCAGGCCCAGGTAGTGGGCGTTGCGGCTAGTCATCATTTCCACTACTTGCGCCAGGGGCAGGCGTTCTTTGGCGCGGCCCAGCACCCAGTGGCTGAGCATGAAGGTGGAAAAACTGGCGTCGCAAATCGTGCCTACATGCGCGCCCGCGTCGCCCAGGCCAAACAGGGCGCGCGGGTGTTGCAGCATGGTGTGTACCGCGTCCAGCGAACCTTGGTTGTAGTTGAAGATGGGGAAGTAAATCAGCTGCGCGCCATCGCCTTCGCACAGGTAGTCGTACATGGCCTCTAGCGCCGTGGTGCCGCGCTGCTTGGCGCGAACCAAAAAGCTTTGCATCACATCGGGCTCGTAGTCCAGGCGCGCGTCCAGCGCAAACATGCGCCCGGCGATCAGCTCGATGCGCGAGAGCAGCAAATCCACCAGCGGCGGTATGGGCGTGCCATCGCCCGCCAGACGCTCGGATTTTTCAGCCAAGATGTGCGCTTTGCGTATCGGGTCGCGCAGCGCTTTTGCGCGCTCAGCCAAGGGCAGGGCGGCCACTTCTTTGTAGCCAGGGAAACCCATAAACGGATGAAAACTCGCGTCCAGCCCGTTGATCACGCCAATGCCGCGCGCAGCGGTTTGCAAGTACAGCGGCAGGCCTTGCGCCACGGCTGCTTCCACGCGTTGTTGAATCTGCAAATACTGCTCGCCACCGGGGTCGCGTTGCAGCCAGGTCATGGACAGAGGGCGGCCGCTGGCCTGCGCCAGTTGTTCCACCAGCGCAAATTCGGCATCAAAGCTTTGCGGGCCTTGCATCAGGTCAAAGTCGCTGACCACTTGCACCACGCCGTGGGCCAGGCCGGCAAAGGCCGCGCC
>CANJXV010000167.1 GCA_947478935.1 Comamonadaceae bacterium | reverse complement strand
CAGGCCACACTATATATGGTGTGCGACCGGCTGGCAAGCCACTACAGGTAGTGTACCGGCTCTGATTTCGATAAAAATAGTGCACAAGACAAAAACCCGTGCACTGCAAAGTAGCCTGCCAATTTTTCGCAATCGCAGGCACACCCCGCCAGGCCTTGCATTTAGGTACTTTCAGCTACCAAATGGCGTTAGCGCGGGGGGTTTGCGCGGATTGGCATGCTTACAGCCCCAATAGATTTGACTTTGCGAATCCGGCCCTGCGCCGCCCGCACTGTTTTGGGGCTTGTTGTAAAAAAACAAGGACTAAAAAAATTAATGGTCGGGGACATTCAAGTCCAATTGCGCCGCCATATCGGACAAACGCGACCATTTAAAACCGGGCCCCGGATCCATTTTCCGGCCAGGCGCCACATCGCTATGACCCGCAAGGTGGCGCACCGGATAGTGTTCAGACACAGCGCGTAGCAGTGTGCAAAGGCATTCGTACTGGGTCGACTCGAACGTCTGGCCCTCCAGCCCCTCGAGTTCGATGCCAATTGAGAAGTCATTGCAGTTGTCGCGGCCCCGAAAGGACGACTGGCCTGCATGCCAGGCCCGGTCATTGCAACTAACAAACTGCCACAAAGCGCCATCACGGCGAATAAAAAAATGGGCCGACACTTCTAGGCCTCGGATGGATTGGAAATAAGGATGGGCATCCCAGTCCAGCGTATTGGTAAACAAGCGCTCCACCGCATCACCGCCGTAATCGCCTGGCGGCAGACTGATGGAATGCAGCAGCACCAGGTCCAGCACTGCGTCCACCGGCCTGGTGCCGCGATTGGGCGATGCGCGATGCTGCGCACCTGCGTACCAGCCCTGCGTCCAGGGTGCGCTGGATAAGGTCTGGCCCGGGGATATCAAGTTCAACGCTTCAGCGCCAGGGCCTGTGCCGCGCTTATGCTTCATGCAGGCGCTTGTGTGCTGTACTGCAATACACACCGGCCTCGCCTTGTGTGGCCTCTTGGGCAGCCACATGGGTGCCACAATGCCTGCAGGCCAGCATCTCGATAGGTTTTTGCGGCGAACCGGCTTTGGGTTCGCGGTCTTTGGCGGCCCGGTGGGTACGCCACTGCCAAGCAATCAGCAAGGCAAGCAGCAAGAGCAGCAAATATTTCATGCCGTCCGGCCCAAAATCACTTCCAGCACAAAACGCGAACCCACATAGGCCAAAAACAGAAAGCCAGTTCCTGCATACAAGAGATAGACCGCGCGCTTACCGCGCCAGCCAAAACGCGAACGCCCTATCAGCAGCACTGCAAAAGTCAACCATGACAATACAGAAAATACAGTTTTATGGTCCCAGCGCCAGGCGTGTTCATGGCCATAGACCAAGTCGCCGAACTGATAACCCACCACTAGCGTCGCGGACAGCAACACAAATCCGGCAGCAACAAAACGATAGGTCAGTCGCTCCAGGGTGAGCAATGGCAGGCCGCTTTGGGTTTCCACGCCCATACGCATTCGCGCTTCGGCCCGGGTCATGAACCAGGCATGGACGGCCGCCACGCCAAACAAGCCATAACAAGAAATCGCCACCGCCATATGCAGCGGCAGCCATGCCGAGGCGGTCACCGGCACAAGCTTGCCCGGAAAAAGCCAAGCCAGCACCACGGACATCGCGCCTAAGGCGCTCAGGGCCCAGCGCGCAGGCAACTGGGGAAACACCTGGCTCTCGACCGCGTAGCTGGTGGCAATCATCCAAGCCGTCACTGACAACGCGGGCGCAAAGCCAAAACGCGAGGGTACATCTGCAAAGGCCATGATTAAGGTACCCGCATGCGCCAGCCAGGCGATGGCTACCCAAACGCGGGCGGCTAGCGCGCCCTGGCCGCGCGCGCGCAGCGCGGGCCAGAGATAGGCCAGTACCGCCAATATGCTCAAGGCCAAGCCCGGGGACAATGCGCTGTCTAAAATCATGGCAACAGTTTAGCCTTTTGTCCCTCTGCCGGCGACAGCGCAGCGACTGCCGCCTCTGCCACTATCCCACCCTGGAAACCTATGGCCTCCGCTCTTACTGACAAACTGTCCCGCCTGGTCAAGACTTTGCGGGGCCAGTCCCGCATTACCGAAGACAATGTGGCGGAGATGCTGCGCGAGGTACGCATGGCCTTGCTGGAGGCCGATGTCGCGCTGCCAGTGGTGCGCGACTTCATCGCCCGCGTCAAAGAAAAAGCACTGGGCCGCGAAGTGCTGGGCTCTCTGCAACCCGGCCAGTTGCTGGTAAGCATCGTCAACCAGGAGCTGGCAGCGACCATGGGCCAGGGCGTCAGTGACATTAATTTAGCGGTGCAACCCCCGGCCGTGATTTTGATGGCGGGCTTGCAGGGCGCCGGCAAAACCACCACCACCGCCAAGCTGGCCAAGCACCTGATCGATAAGCGCAAGAAAAAAGTGCTCACCGTCTCGGGAGACGTGTACCGCCCAGCGGCCATCGAACAGCTCAAAACGGTGACCGCCCAGGCCGGGGCCGAATTTTTTCCAAGCAGCCCGGATCAAAAACCCGTCGCCATCGCGCTGGCGGCGCTGGACTATGCCAAACGCCATTTCTTTGATGTGCTGCTGGTCGATACCGCGGGCCGATTGGCAATAGATGAGCTGCTGATGCGCGAGATCCAAGATCTGCATGCCGCGCTGAAACCGATTGAAACCTTGTTTGTGGTGGACGCCATGCAGGGCCAGGACGCTATCAACACGGCCAAAGCCTTTAAGGAAGCGTTGCCGCTGACGGGCATTATTCTGACCAAAACCGATGGCGATTCGCGCGGCGGCGCGGCGCTTTCGGTGCGCCAAGTGACAGGCGCGCCCATCAAATTCGCTGGTACCAGCGAAAAAATAGACGGACTGGAAGTCTTCGACGCTGACCGCCACGCCGGGCGCATTTTGGGCATGGGCGATATCGTGGCACTGGTCGAACAAGTGACCGCTGGCGTGAACGTGGAAGCCGCGCAAAAACTGGCGGCTAAAGTGAAAAGCGGCGCCAGCTTTGACCTCAATGATTTCCTCAGCCAAATCCAGCAGATGAAACAAATGGGCGGGCTATCCAGCCTAATGGACAAACTGCCGGCTGCCATGGCGGCCAAAGCCGGTCAGGTGGATATGGATAAAGCGGAAAAAGATATCCGGCGCAAGGAAGGCATCATTCACAGCATGACGCCACTAGAGCGGCGTAAACCGGACCTGATCAAAGCCACGCGCAAGCGCCGCATTGCCGCTGGGGCCGGGGTGCAGGTACAAGAGGTCAACCGCATGCTCAAAGAATTTGAGCAAATGCAGGACATGATGAAAAAAATGAGCGGCGGCGGGATGATGAAAATGATGAAGCGCATGGCCTCAATGAAGGGCATGCCCAGGATGCCTTTCTAATCAGGCGCGGCGCATTAATCCTGCGGCGTTAACTCCAGCTTTTGCACATCCAGCCCCAGGCTGCTAAGCCGCTCTAACAAACTGGCATAGATTTGAGCATCCATGCGGGGCGTACGCGACAGAATCCATAAATACTCACGCCCTGGCTCACTGACTGCAACCCACTGGTAGTTGTCGTCCAGGGCAATCACCCAGTAATCGCCCCACACGGCGGGAATGATCGATAACCATTGCGGCGCAAAGCGAACTTGCAATTTGGGCGAGCTGGCATTGCCGATCTGGCGCGCCGCGCCTATGGCCTCGTCCATTTGTCCGGATGCTAGCTTGCAGCGATTGATCACCTGCAGCGAAGCATCGCTACGCAAGGTGTATTCGGCACGTGTGTTGCCTACACATTTTTTCTGAAACCAGTTGGGGAATTTGGCAATTTCGTACCAGCTACCCAAGTAGCGCGGCACATCAATGGCGATGACGGTGGGCAATGGCGGTGCCGCAAAGACGCCGCAGGTCCCAAGCAAGCTAAGCAGCGCGACGCCCACCGCGAGCTTACGATAGGCCATGGCTTGTACCCTCTTGCGTCACCACTTCGCCGCGCAACGAATAGGTGCGCGTCTCGGTAATGCGCACGTCTATCAATTGGCCCATCAAACGCGCGGGGCCTGCGAAATTCACTACCCGGTTGCATTCAGTGCGGCCCATCAACTCGCTGCCATCGCGCTTGGACGGGCCTTCCACCAAAATGCGCTGCACTGTGCCCAGGCGGCTCTGGCTGATACGGGCAATGCTGGCATTAATCGCTGCTTGCACCTCTTGCAAGCGTTTGAGTTTGATTTCATGCGGCGTGGCGTCAGGCAAATTAGCAGCAGGGGTGCCCGGCCTGGGACTGAAAATAAAACTGAAACTATTGTCGAACTGCAAGTCCTCTAGCAGCTGCATCAGCTTGGCATGGTCTGCATCGGTTTCGCTGGGGAAGCCAACAATAAAGTCGCTGCTCAGCGCCAAATCGGGGCGGATAGCGCGCAATTTACGCACCGTGCTTTTGTATTCCATCGCCGTGTAGCCGCGCTTCATCGCCATCAAAATACGGTCCGACCCGTGTTGCACTGGCAAGTGCAGATGACTGACCAGCTGTGGCAATTTGCCATAAGCAGCAATCAGCGAGGGGGTAAATTCATTGGGGTGGCTAGTGGTAAAGCGCAACCGCTCAATTCCAGGTATGGCCGCCACATACTCCAGCAGGGTTGCAAAATCCGCCATCTCACCGCTGCCGCCCATGGACGCGCGGTAGGCATTGACGTTTTGCCCGAGCAGGGTAATTTCCTTCACGCCCTGGTCTGCCAAACCGGCCACTTCGACCAGTACGTCCTCAAACGGTCGGTGAATTTCTTCACCTCGGGTATAGGGTACGACGCAATAGCTGCAGTATTTAGAACAACCCTCCATCACACTTACAAAGGCGCAGGCACCTTCGACCTTGGCCGCGGGTAAGTGGTCAAACTTCTCGATCTCGGGAAAGCTGATATCCACCTGTGGCTTGTTTTGCAAACTCCGCTGGCGCAGCATCTCCGGCAGACGGTGCAAGGTTTGCGGGCCAAACACCACATCCACATAGGGCGCGCGCTCAATAATCGCCGCACCCTCCTGGCTGGCGACACATCCACCCACACCGATTTGCGCGCCTTTTTTGCGTAACTGCCGCGCGCGGCCAAGGTCCGAAAACACTTTTTCCTGGGCTTTTTCCCGCACCGAGCAAGTGTTAAACAAAATCAGGTCCGCCTCCTCCATCACCGAAGTTTTCTCGTAGCCGTCGGCAGCGCCCAGCACATCGGCCATCTTGTCCGAGTCGTACTCGTTCATCTGGCAGCCGAAGGTTTTAATGAAGACTTTTTTATTCATTTGGGTCACGCGCTTTTGGCTTAGGGTTTGGCAATCGCCTGGGCCGCTTCTTGCGGGCTGAGAATCCAAACCTCTTTGACCAGGCCGCCGGGTTCCAACAGCACGTTCACAACGAGAGATTGACCAGTGAGGGTGCCCGACAACACAAGTAAATCATTACTGCTGCGAATACGCGCGCCAGGAGCCAGTCGGGCGGGTTTGCCGTTGAGCAAGATGTCGGGGGCTTGCGTGACCTGTAGCAACGCCCGCTGCGCTTGCTTTGGAAAAATGCGAGCGCTTTGGGCCTGCGCAGGTCCCAACACAAGGCCCGTCCAGAACGATACAAACATAACCATGGCGGCGCAAACCAGGTAGGTGCGGCCCCAAGGCGGGAGAACAAGTCGCGCAGTAAGCGCAGGAATCCAGCGGTTCATGGTGTTGTCCAGAGGCTGAAGGGCATGAAAAAGGGCACTGAAGCGCCCTTTTCGACCCGTAATGTGGTGGTGATAGGTGGATTTGAACCACCGACATCAGCATTATGAATGCTGCGCTCTAACCAACTGAGCTATATCACCGAAGGCGGAAATTATAGCCATAAGCCGGTAATGCCTAGGGT
>CANJXV010000166.1 GCA_947478935.1 Comamonadaceae bacterium | reverse complement strand
CTGGACAAGCATTTGTTCAACGAGGCCTACCTGATGCACACCAGCACCAGCCCGCAGTACAGCATCATCGCCAGCTGCGACGTGGCCGCTGCCATGATGGAACCACCCGGCGGCACCGCCTTGGTCGAAGAAAGTATTTTGGAAGCGCTGGATTTCCGCCGGGCTATGCGCAAAGTGGACGAGGAATACGGCCAGGACTGGTGGTTCAAAGTCTGGGGACCGGATGGAATAGCTGACGAAGGCGTTGGCCGCGCAGACAACTGGAAGTTGAAGGGCGAAGCGGCCAAAGCTAAGGCAGGTGTCAACTGGCACGGCTTTGGCAAGATGGCCACCGACTTCAATATGCTGGACCCGATCAAGGCCACCATCGTGACGCCGGGCTTGGACCTGAGTGGCAAGTTTGCCAAACAAGGCATCCCAGCGAGCATCGTCACCAAGTTTTTAGCCGAGCACGGCGTGGTCGTAGAAAAGACCGGCTTGTACAGCTTCTTCATCATGTTCACCATCGGCATTACCAAAGGCCGCTGGAACAGCATGCTCACCGCCTTGCAGCAATTCAAAGACGATTACGCTAAAAACCAACCGATGTGGCGTGTGCTGCCGGAATTTGTACAAAAATATCCGCGCTACGAAAAAATGGGCCTGGCCGACTTGTGCCAGCATGTGCATCAGCTCTACGCCAAATACGACATCGCTCGCCTGACGACCGAGATGTACCTGAGCGACCTGAGCCCGGCTATGAAGCCCAGTGACGCCTATGCGCACATCGCGTTGCGCAAAACTCAGCGCGTGGAGATTGACCATTTGGAAGGCCGTATTACGGTAGGTCTTGTCACGCCTTACCCGCCAGGCATTCCGCTGCTAATTCCTGGCGAAGTGTTCAACAAAAAAATCGTGGATTACCTGAAATTCGCCCGCGAATTCAATGCCTTGTGTCCCGGCTTTGAGACCGATATTCATGGCCTGGTAGAGGAAACTGACGACAACGGGAAGACGCGTTACTACGCGGATTGCGTGAGAGCCTGAGTCGCTATTTGCAGGTGCAGGGCCTGTGCGCGTACACGTTAGTGCTAAAGCAGTTAGACAACTAAAAAGAGCGCCTTGGCGCTCTTTTTGGCAGGGACACGCAGGCCGTGGTTTATTCGGTTTGGACACCCATAGTCTTGTTAAACCCGCCATCCACAAACGTGATTTCCGCAGTCACGCCAGATGCTAAATCGCTGAGCAAAAACGCGGCCACATTGCCCACGTCTTCTAGCGTGACATTTCGACGGATGGGAGAGGCGTCGGCTACGACTTTGAGCAATTTGCCGAAGTCTTTGATACCGCTGGCAGCCAAAGTTTTGATCGGGCCGGCGCTGATGCCGTTAACGCGGATACCGCGCGGGCCCACTGCTTCGGCCAGGTAACGTACCGAGGCTTCGAGCGAAGCTTTGGCCAGGCCCATGGTGTTGTAGTTGGGGATGATGCGGTCCGCACCCAGGTAGCTCAGCGTAAGCAGCGCAGAACCGGTGCGCAAGCGGGGCAGGGCAGCCTTGGCCATGGCTGGAAAACTATAGGCGCTAATGTCGTGCGCAATTTTGAAAGCCTCGCGGCTGATGCCTTCCAGAAAATTGCCGGCAATCGCCTCGCGCGGCGCAAAGCCGATGGCATGGACAAAGCCGTCAAATTCAGGCCAATGAGTGCCTAGGTCGGCAAAAAGTTTTTCGATTTGCGCGTCATCACCGACATCGCAGTCAAACACGAGTGTGGAATCAAAATCGGCAGCGAATTCGGTGATGCGTTCTTTGAAGCGCTCGCCCACATAGCTAAAGGCCAATTCCGCGCCTTGCGCCCGGCAGGCCTTTGCGATGCCATAGGCAATCGAGCGGTTGGATAGTACGCCGGTAATCAGTAATTTTTTGCCTGTTAAAAAGCCCATGTTCGTCGGTGCCCTGAGTTGATGCCAGAGGAGATTGTCGCACGCAGCTTTAGCGCATAAACACGTAGGCAGCCAGTGCCAGCACGACGATGGCGCCGAAAACCAGTACCCCCATGCCGGGGCCTTCATTACCCTCTTGGGCCGGTGCCGGTGCGGCAGCGGCATCTTGTGCGAGTTCAGCATAGGCCTCGGGGTAACGGGCCTGCATGGCCAGATCAAAGCGTTTGAAAAAATCTTCGGCCATGGATTTGGCCACGCCGTCAATCAGTCGCTGGCCCATTTGCGCCACTTTGCCGCCTACCGAGGCCTTCACTTCATAGCTCAGCGTATTGCCACGGCCATGGGGCGTGAGCAGCACTTTGGCATTGCCTTTGCCAAATCCTGCCGGGCCGCCTTGGCCTTCAAAGCTGATGGTGTAGCTGTTGGGTGGATTGATATCTGAGAGGGTTATCTTGCCGCTGAACTTGGCCGATACCGGCCCGATTTTCAGGGCCATGCCGATGGCAAAAGTATCAGTGCCGCTGGTCTCGACTTTGTCGCAGCCAGGAATACATTGTTTAAGCACTTCGGGGTCGTTGAGCGCGTCCCAAGCTTGTTGTTGCGTGATCGCCAGATCGCGGCTTCCTTGCATTTCCATGATGTTTCCTTTCGTCGGTATTCAAAACGTCGCCGCTGTGGCGCTATTGCTTCATCAGTTTGGCCAGGCTGCTGGCCAGGTCTTCCAGCTTGGTCAGGTTGTGGATCGCCACCATGCCGTGCGCCACCTGGTTCAAGGACTGCGCGCCCTGGGCCAGCGGCGCGTAACCGTCAAAGCGGAGCAGGGGGTTGAGCCACAAAATCCGGCGTGTGTGTAATTTCAGCCAGGCTAGTTCCTCTGCCAATTCTTGCGGCTCGCCGGTGTCCAAACCATCGGTCACGATCAGCACCATAGTGCGCCGCCCCACCAACTTACGTGCATGGTGCTCTCGCAAGCTTGCAAGCGACTTACCCAACTGCGTGCCACCCGCAAAGTCTTCAATCAAGGCATTGGCATGGTCCAGCATGGCGTCGGTGTCGCCTAGCTTGAAGGCACCGGTCAATTCGGTGAGTTGGGTGCCAAAGGCAAACACCGCGCGACGCGGGTGCTTGCGGGTGGCAGCATGCAAAAAAGCCAGCAGCAAGCGCGCATAGCGTTCCATCGAGCCCGATACATCCACCAGCACCAGCAAAGGCAAAGGCTGCTGGCGCCGCTCGCGCTTCGGTAAGTGCAAGGTTTCACCACCCAAACGCACGGCGCTACCTAACACGCCGGACCAGTGCAACTGGTTGCCCTGCGCGCCCGGGCGCATGCGGCGGCTGGCATGCTGGGGCAGGGGCAGGGCGATGTCTCGGGCAAGCCGCTCGACCAAGCGGTATTCGCTGGCCGACAAGGCATTGAAGTCAGCATGGCGCAGGCGATGGATATCGCTGGCCGTCATGGCGGCGTCAAAGTCCACTTTTTGGTCTTCGGTTTTGGGCTTGGCTTGCTGGGCGCGAACCTTGGGGGGTGATAGTGCTTCGCGTACGCGGGGTCTGCGCTTACTCGGCTCGGCTTTGCCTTCGGCGCTGGGCAGCATTTGCGATAAGAGCTTGTGCGCCATATTCGGGTCGCGGAAAAAGGCCTCAAAGAGTTCGCGAAATACGGCGCGGTCTTGCTCTCGGCTTATCAGCACCGACTCCATGGCGGCGCTCAGGTCATGCCGGTCCGCCAGGCCCACTTGCAGTGCCGCTTGCGCGCACAGGCCGATACGCGCGCTGTCCACCTGCACACCAGCGCGGCGCAGCGTGCGCCCGAAAGCGGCCAGGTTGCCCGCCAGCTTGCCGGTACGCGAATCGCCCAGAGTCATGCGGCGGAGTCGGCTTCAGGGGGCGGAGCCAGCACATCCTGTGCTAGCGCCAGGGTCAGAGCGGCGACGTCTTCGCGTTGCTTAAACATAATGCCTGCGGTATCGCTCATGGTTTCTGGGTCCAGCTCCAGCGTGTCCAGCGCCACCAACGCCTTGGCCCATTCCACGCTTTCGGCGATGCCAGGCGCACGCTGAAACGCGTTGGAAAACGGTTGGTTGCGCAAGCGGGTCACTACGTCGGCCACTTGCTGCGCTAACTTTTCGGACGCGCCGGGCACTTGGGCGCTGATGATGGCCAACTCGCGGTCGCGGTCCGGGTAATCGAGCCAGTGGTACAGGCAGCGTCGCTTGACCGCGTCATTGAGTTCGCGCGTGCGGTTGCTGGTGAGAATCGTCACCGGTTTGACCACCGCGCGCACCGTGCCGATTTCCGGGATGCTGACCTGGTATTCGCCCAGGTATTCCAGTAAGAAGGCTTCAAAGGGTTCATCGGCGCGATCTACTTCGTCGATCAGCAAAACTGCGCCCGGAGCAGGTGCTTGCAACGCTTGCAGCAAGGGGCGGCGAATCAGATAACGATCTTGATAAACCTCGCGCTCCATGGCGTCCACCGCAGGCGCTGCGCCTTGCGCGCTTTCGCTATGGCTTTGTGCGGCGCGCATATGCAGCAATTGCGCGGCGTAGTTCCATTCGTACAGCGCATCGCGTTGTTCCAGACCGTCATAACACTGTAAGCGCAGCATCTGGCGTTGCAGCGCGGTGGCCAGGGCTTTAGCTAGTTCGGTTTTGCCGACGCCGGGCTCGCCCTCAAGCAGCAAAGGGCGCTCCAGCTTGAGTGCCAAAAACACCGCGGTGGCCAAGCGCCGATCTGCAAAATAGCCGGCCTGGCGCAAGGCTTCGATCAGGGTGTCAATGGAGGGAAACAAGTTCATAGCTTGGCTCAAAAAAATGGCCCCGCGTTGTGCACACGGGGCCTTGTTGCACCGGCTGTGAAGCCGGGACTGCGATCAGGCCAAGCAGTGTGCCACAGCCCGCTGCGTCAAGACGCTGATCAGGTTAGCCCGGTAGGCCGCGCTGGCATGGATGTCAGCGTTCAGGCCCTCGGCATCCACATGGACCGAGGCGGCCGAGGCCACGGTGAAGCTCTTGTTGAGCGCGTCTTCCAGGCCTTTGTGGCGAAACACGCCCTGGCTTGCGCCCGTGATGGCAACGCGCACGCCACCAGAGGTCTGGGCCAGGAACACGCCCACCAACGCAAAGCGCGAGGCCGCTTGCACGAACTTCATATAGGCCGCCGATTTGGGTTGTGGGAAGCTGATCGCGGTGATCAACTCGCCCGACTCCAGCGCAGTGGTGAACATGCCTTGGAAGAAATCGTCCGCTTCGATACGGCGCTTGTTAGTGTGGACGGTAGCGCCCAAACCCAATACGGCGCTGGGGTAGCAGGCGGAAGGGTCGTTATTCGCGACCGAACCACCCAAGGTGCCCATGGCACGAACCTGGCGGTCCCCGATGTGCGAGGCCAGATCGGCCAGCGCCGGAATCATGGTCTGCACGGTACTGCTGTTCGCTACATCCATATGGCGCGTCATCGCACCAATGACGACATCGTTGCCGTTGGGCTCAATACCCGAAAGTTCTTTGACGCCGCCCAAATCGACCAAATGGCCGGGTTGGGACAGGCGCATCTTCATGGAAGGCAGCAGGGTTTGACCGCCGGCCAGAACCTGACCGCCGGAAGCCGCTGCGCTAACGGCATCAGCCAGGGAAGCAGGCCGGTCTAGTGTGAATGCATACATGTGTGAACTCCTTTGCTGCTTTAGGCTTTGGCTGCCTGGATGGCTTCCCAGACGCGGTGGGGCGTGGCGGGCATGTCAAATTCCTTGACTCCCAAGCCATGCAGCGCATCTAGTACGGCATTGATAACCGCGGGTGGCGAGCCGATCGCTCCGGCTTCGCCGCAGCCCTTGGTTCCCAAGGGGTTGTGGGTGCAGGGTGTGCAGATATTGCCGATTTTGAACTCGGGGAAGTCGTCGGCACGGGGCATGGCGTAGTCCATGAAAGAGCCGGTGAGCAACTGGCCGGTTTCGCGGTCATACACACAGTTTTCCAT
>CANJXV010000165.1 GCA_947478935.1 Comamonadaceae bacterium | reverse complement strand
TTGTAGTCAATCATCGGGTCCCAGGGCATGGGCTGCGTGATGACGTTGGTGGGGTCGCCCTCGGCATAGTGTTTCAGGTCATAGCCGGCGCAAAACGCATCGCCCGCGCCACGCAACACAATCACATGTACCCGGTCATCGGCATTGGCCCGTTCCACCGCCTGACGGATTTCGCCTGGCATCTCATCGTTGATCGCGTTCAGGCGCTCGGGTCGGTTCAGGGTAATCGTGGCTATGCGCCCCGTAACGGCAATATGCAAGGTGGAAAACACACGGTCTGCATGTACGCTGGCCATGCGTTTGCCTGGGGCTGCAGCGGGTTTTATGGTTTTTTTAGGGGAAGCAGCAGATGATTTTTTTGCTACCTTCTTGGCTGCGGGTGTTGCCTGTTTGTCGGTGGGTTTGCTTGCCATGCTTAGTGCCTCTGTATTGCATCAAATAGTAGAAAAATCACCATGGCGGCCCAAGCCGTCCTTAAAGCGTCCGGCACCTCCCACGCCTTGTTGCACCCAGCATTGCAGGCCGTTGTACCACTCCTTGCGCCTAGGTTCTCTTTCAATAAATTACGCTGATCGCTTTGCAGCGCAGGCGCAGCGGCCATGAGCGTGCACCACGCGAAGCACTATGTTAGTGCATAAAAGTAGGCCCGAAATGCCAGAACACCGCGATGTGCTCAGCCCTAAGGCTTGGGATTATTGGCCTGAATGCATCGGGCAATATCGCAGGCGGTGGGCAGTGTGGCACGGTACTCAAAACCGGGACGCGGCGAGCTGCCGTCGCGCGTAAAGCAGCGCTCGCCCTTGCCGTTGTCGTAGTAAGAAGTGACATCAACACAGCGCCGCGAATGCGCCATCAAGCCAAAGTGGTGCCCCATTTCGTGCGAGATCACCATTTGAAGTGTCTCGCGTGCATCGTGCGCTGGGTTGCGGGTATTGAGCAAGCGAAACATCGCAGGGCTCATGGCCAAGAGTCCCCGGCCCAAATCGGCTTGCGCAAAATTGCCACCGCTGTTTTTTTCGCTCCATTGGACGATGACCGAACCTTCGGGCAAAGCAGCATCCGGAATGAGGCGCTGCACCGCGTTAGGCACGCCACATGGTGACCAGGCCAGTGCCGACTTTTGCACAGCGGTCAATACCTGTTCTTCAGAAAACCACGGCGGAGCTGCGCTATGGTCGTACACAAAAACCAGCGACGGTTTGCCCGCAGGCCGGTCGCGGCCATCGCCCCAGGTAATGATTTCGCCGGGCAGGCACTGCGCCATTTCCCTATCGCGCACTGTCTGCGCAGCCAGTGTCAGGCTGAAAAATCCCAAGACTGCCGAAACCGCCAAAAGCAAACCGGGCCTCATCTAAACGCCCGCACGCATAGGCACTGCAAAACCCCGTTGCACAGCGGGCCGCGCCATCAGGGCCGTGTACCAGCGCTGTACTTGCGGGAAATCGGCCAAATCTACTTGGTGACGCGGATGGCGCCACACCCAGCCCATCAACGCGAAATCGGCAATAGACAGTTCACCGGCAAAAAAGCTGCGCCCCTGCAGGCGCCGGTCCATCACGCCGTACAGGCGGCGGGTCTCGGCCATATAGCGCTCCAGGCCATAGCGCCGGTCTGCCTCCGAGGCCAAGGCGATAAAGTGGTGCACCTGTCCCGGCATGGGGCCAAACCCGCCCATTTGGAACATCAGCCATTCCATGACCTCCACGCGTGCACGCCCTGCGCGCGGTAAAAATAGACCGGTCTTTTCGGCCAGGTAGATCAATATGGCGCCGGACTCAAAAACACTGATAGGCTGCCCATCCGGCCCACCCGGGTCCAAGATGGCGGGGATTTTGTTATTGGGGCTGATACGAATAAACGCCGGATCAAATTGTTGGCCAGCGCCAATGTCGACGATGTGGACCGTGTAGGGCAGCCCCATTTCTTCCAGGGCCACGCTAATTTTTCGCCCGTTGGGCGTGTCAAATGCATAAAGTTCAATGGTCAATGAAAGCCCCTTTATTGCAGGCGCAGCAGGCAGTGGCTACACGTCCACGCGTTAATCGTCCTCGCTGGCCGCGATGCCCGGGAACAATATCTCGGTAAATCCAAATTGCGAAAAATCACGCATGCGCATGGGGTAGAGTTTGCCCCACAAATGGTCGCACTCATGTTGCACAACGCGGGCATGAAAACCCTCCACCGTGCGGTCTATGGGGTCACCAAAAGCGTCCCATCCGGTATAGCGGATGCGCGCCCAGCGCGGTACTACGCCGCGCAATCCCGGCACGGACAAGCAGCCCTCCCAATCAGATTCCTCTTCACCGCCTAAGGGCGTGATGGTGGGGTTGACCAGCACCGTGCGCGGGACCAGTGGACGGTCCGGGTAGCGCGGGTTGCGCTCGTCCGAACCAAAAATCACCACCTGCAAATCCACGCCGATCTGCGGCGCCGCCAAGCCCGCCCCGTTAGCCGCCCGCATAGTGTCCAGCAGGTCCGTCACTAGCAAATGCAGGGCATCGGTATCGAATTGCTGCACCGATTTCGCCGTGCGCAATAAGCGCGGGTCGCCCATTTTCAGAATCTCACGTACCGCCATCAGAGCACCTCCAGCATTTTGTGCAAAGCAGCCTCGTCAATGACGGGCACGCCCAGTTCTTGCGCTTTGTCCAGCTTGCTACCGGCTTCGGTACCAGCGAGCACATAACTGGTTTTTTTACTCACCGACCCCGCGACTTTGGCGCCCGCGTCTTCAATCAAGGCTTTGGCGGCATCGCGTCCCAGCGTAGGCAAAGTACCGGTAATAACAAAGGTTAAACCAGCCAGCGGTTTGGGCGCGTCCGACGCCGCTTGCAGGGCGGGCCAATGCACGCCGCAAGCGCGCAGTTGTTCTACGACCTCGCGGTTGTGCGCTTGATCAAAAAACGTCCGCAGACTTTGGGCTACCGTGGGCCCGACATCATTAACCTCCAACAGCTTTTCCAGCGGCGCATCCATTACGGCTTGCACATCGCCAAAATGCCGGGCCAATTCTTTGGCGGTCGCCTCACCCACATGGCGAATGCCCAGCCCGTACAGAAAGCGCGGCAGCGTGGTGGACTTGGACTTTTCTAAAGCCTCCAGCAGATTGTTGGCCGATTTATCGGCCATGCGCTCCAAGGCAGCTAGCGCCACAAAGCCCAACCGATAAATATCAGGCAAGGTGCGCACGAGGCCTGCTTCTACCAATTGGTCCACCAGTTTTTCGCCCAGGCCTTCCACTTCTACCGCGCGGCGCTGCACAAAGTGCGAAATTGCTTGCTTGCGCTGGGCTCTGCAAAACAAGCCGCCAGTGCAGCGGTAGTCGGCCTCGTCCTCTTCGCGCAAAGCAGCGGATCCGCACACTGGGCACATACGCGGCATGGTAAATAGCGCACCACGGCTGAGCGACTCCAGGCTAGCGGGCAGCACGCTGACCACCTCGGGAATCACATCGCCTGCGCGACGCACAATAACGCTATCGCCCACACGTACGTCTTTGCGTCGGGCCTCGTCTTCGTTATGCAGCGTGGCATTGGTCACCGTGACGCCGCCCACAAACACGGGCGCGAGTTTGGCCACCGGGGTGAGCTTGCCAGTGCGCCCTACTTGCACATCAATGGCCAGCACCGTGGTCACCTGCTCTTGCGCGGGGTATTTGTGCGCCACCGCCCACCGCGGCTCGCGGCTGACAAAGCCCAAACGCTGTTGCAGTGCCAGGCTATTGACTTTGTAGACCACACCGTCAATATCAAAGGGCAGTTGGTCGCGCAGCGCGCCAATGCGCTGATGAAAGTCCAGCAAACCTTGCGCCCCCAGCGCCGTCGCAGTTTGCGCAGCCACAGGAAACCCCCATGCCTTGAGCGCCATCAGCAAATCCATATGCGTCGCCCACGCCGGCCCACCTTGCAACTCGCCCACGCCATAGGCAAAAAAACTTAAGGGCCGCTGCGCTGCAATGCCGGGGTCGAGCTGGCGCACCGCGCCGGCCGCTGCATTGCGCGGATTGACAAAGGTTTTTTCACCTTTATCGCCCTGGGCGATACGTGCGCGCTGACGGGTATTCAAGGCCTCAAAATCATCGCGGCGCATATATACCTCGCCACGTACTTCCAGCACCGGCGGTGCATCCTGCAAGCGCAGCGGTATTTGGCCAATCGTACGTCCGTTGTGCGTTACATCTTCGCCGTATTCGCCGTCACCGCGCGTAGCAGCCTGCACCAACACGCCGTATTCATAGCGCAAACTCATGGCCAGCCCGTCAAATTTCAACTCGGTGACGTACTCCACGGCAGGCGCGGTATCAACCAGCTCCAACTCTTTGCGTATACGGGTGTCAAAGGCCTGCGCGCCCGTCGATTCGGTATCGGTCTCGGTGCGTATGCTCAGCATGGGCACCACATGGCGCACGCTGTCAAACTGCGCCAACGGCTTGCCGCCTATCCGTTGCGTGGGCGAATCCACGGTGCGCAACTGCGGATGCTGTTCCTCCAGTGATTGCAACTCGCTAAACAGGCGGTCGTACTCGGCGTCCGGCAGCTCGGGCGCGTCCAACACATAGTACAAATGCCCATGACGCTGCAATTGCTCACGCAGCATCGCCATGCGCTGCGCTACATCGTCCTTGCGATCAGGGCTGTCGAACAACGCGTTAGTGCTCACCTGCGGCCCTACTTTCTAAACGTGCGGTTTGAGATGGATTAGACCGTGCGCAGGCGACTACGCAAAACGCACGCTCAGGAAAACAAACGCCGCGCCAGCGCAGAACCGGCGGGAAAGTCACGCTGCGCCAGCCGGACATACAACTGCTGCAACTCATTACTGATCGAATCCAGCGCCTGCACCGGCAGGGCTTGACCGTTGTCGTCCGTGACGATGCCGTCCATGGTCTGCGCCATGGTTTGCGCGGCCTGACACATGCGCTCAAAAGCTTGTTCGGCACGGTCCACCTGCGGCACGTCTAGGTGGAACACGATGTCAAATATCGCCGATTGCGCCGGATCTTCGGCCAACGCGGCCTGGCTGTCAAAGGTCAATGCCAACAAAGGCGGCAGCCCATCGAGGGGCGCCGGTAGCACCATGCGCCCGGGCAATTGGCCCGGCACAAACCCGTGTTGGGCGGCTACCTGGGTTATGTAGCCAGGGCTCCACGCTGCGTGGCGAGCGCGCAGATTGAGGCCCAATTGTGCGTCGTGCTGGCTGGCGAAATGATCCAGCTCCTTGGCGCGGGCCACTTCGTCGCGCATCTCGCGAAACTCGGGCGTGGCGTTTATGACATCGGCAAATGCCTGGGTCTTGACCACGAACTCCGAATATTCGATGTCATTGAGCGCCCCTGCCCGGTTTGCTAATTGCACCGCCGTTTGAAACGCCATATAGCGCGCACCGGGCACCGGTGTTTCCCACTCCTGCGCATCGGCGTTAAAGCCTTCAATCAAAAAAGGTTTGCTCCCCACGCGCCAACTGCCGGGAAACGCGGCCACCGCCGCATCGCCAGAAACTGCGGACACCATAGGGTCTAAGTTAACGGCGGCTACCGTATCAATCAAGCTGTCTATCGCAGGACGGCGCGGGGCGCTCACTGAAAAATTGAAATCGGTAAAGCCCGAGTCATCAAATACCGGCTCGGTGAAACTGGTTTTGCCATCCTGCTCACCGCCTTCAGCGGCCGCATCGGCCTGACGCGGTGCGTTGGCACGGGCCGACCACCAGCTTTGCAGCAGCACGCCCAGCAAAACCAAAGCGCCGAGCACCAAGATGCCGATTTGGAAATCACTCATGCGGCCTCCACCAGCCCCACAGCCGCTTCCATGTCTACCGCCACAATGCGCGAGACGCCTTGCTCCTGCATGGTCACACCAATGAGCTGCTCGGCCATTTCCATGGCAATTTTGTTGTGGCTGATAAACAAGAACTGTGTGCCCGCGCTCATGCGTTGCACC
>CANJXV010000164.1 GCA_947478935.1 Comamonadaceae bacterium | reverse complement strand
GTCCGTGATTCTCTTGCCGGGCATGCTTGCTACCTTCGATTTGTGTTCGAAGGTCCAACGGTAGCCCCGCCTCCCGGACCCGCCCGGTGTAGGCCTCTAACCGGCCAACATAGTTGTCGTTAACCGGCCAAGGTAATTGTCGTCAACCAGGTAGTAACCTGTTTCAGCACTTGATGTAACTATTGGGTCAAAAATTGCGGCCCATGGGCTGTCTGACCATCTGCCTTGACCCGCACTACCTTTAAAATCCAATTCGGAACGGCTAGGAAGAAGTTCGGCAATTGAGAGTGGCCATTCCCTGCGAATGATGTTGGCAAGGGGGTGGCCTCCGAAGCCTTCAAGTTTGGCCTGCTCATAGGAGTTCCCAATGGTCGCCAGTATTTCTGAAAGTGCCATTAGCGTTCCCTAACTGGTAGGTAGTTGTTCGACATCCATTCTCCTCAAAAATCAAAGAATAAATTGAATCCCCACATCTTTATTGATGCTGTTATACATGCATATGAATGCAAGCATTGCGGCATGAAGTCCGAGCCGCCGTGGATGACCCCGCCCCCAGACATCGCCCAGGACGCAATAGACCACTTCATTGCCGAACACAAAGGCTGCCAATCCATCACTTTTGGGGCCAAAGCGTACGCAAATGACAAAATAGACCACGCAAATTAATTTGGCGGTATTTATGGCGGTATTTCACAACATAAAAAGGAAAAATTTCTATTTTCTCGAATGAGAAAATTCCTAATGTTATCCCCGCCAGCGCACCATTTCTAGTGCGCAATTGCGTGTCAATTCAATTGTCGTAGGCAACTTCAAGCCGCTTTACGCCCCAACACCGCTTTTAAAGCCACCCCCGTATGGGTGCCTAGGTGTACCACTTCTTCCGGGCTGGCGGCTGCCACGATGCGGCCGCCTTCTTTGCCGCCTTCGGGGCCCAAGTCGATGACCCAATCGGCTTCGGCGATGACATCTAGATCATGTTCGATAACCACCACGCTGTGCCCTGCACGCACCAAGCGGTGCAGCACGGCGATCAGCTTTTCCACATCGGCCATGTGCAGGCCTACCGTGGGCTCGTCCAGCACATACAGGGTGTGCGGCGACTTTTGACCGCGCCGGGTGATGTCGTCGCGCACTTTAGATAGTTCGGTCACCAGTTTGATGCGTTGCGCTTCGCCGCCGCTTAAGGTGGGCGAGGGTTGGCCCAGCGTTAGGTAGCCCAGACCCACGTCTTTGAGCAATTGCAAAGGGTGTGCAATCACCGGCATGGCGGCGAAAAATTCCACCGCCTCGTCCACTTCCATTTGCAGCACTTCGCCGATGTTTTTGCCACGCCAAGTCACGGCCTGGGTTTCGGGGTTGAAGCGCGCGCCTTTGCAGGTTTCACACAGCACTTTCACATCGGGCAAAAAGCTCATGCCAATGGTGCGTATGCCCTGACCTTCGCAGCCGGGGCATCGCCCTTCGCCTGTATTAAAGCTAAAGCGGTTGGCGGCGTAACCGCGCGCCTTGGCCTCTAAGGTGTCGGCAAACAATTTGCGAATCGTGTCCCAAAAACCAATATAGGTGGCGGGGCAGGAGCGTGGCGTTTTGCCGATCGGTGTCTGGTCCACTTCCAACACGCGGTCCACGCTTTCATAGCCGCCAATGGCTTCGCAGCCGATCAGGCTCGGTGCGCGCCCAGCCGCGTGCGCATCGCGCCCGGCTTTGGTGGCGCGTTGTTGCACCAGCGCCTGCACATTGGAAAGCAAAACATCTCGCGCCAGCGTGGATTTGCCCGAACCGCTGACGCCGGTAATCGCCACCAAACGCTGCAAGGGCACAGATGCGGTCACCGAATGCAGGTTGTGCAGATGTGCGCTGTGTACGGTGAGCCATTGCACCTCGGCAGGTGCGGCTTGCACAATGCTTTCTGGCTCTGCGGCTTTGGCCTTTGCAGCCTTGGATTTAGCTGCGGACTTACTGGCTGGCGCACTATCGCCACCTTTTGCTGATGCCTTCTTTCCCGCGATGGCTGCCGCAGCGCAGGCAGAAGCAGCAAGCAACGCGGACGCACCAGACGTTGCCACAAAACGCCGCGGCTCTAAAGGATGCAACATCGCATGCAGCAGATAGCGCCCGGTTTGCGATTCGGCTTGCGCCTGCACATCGGCAATAGTGCCTTGCGCCACCAGGCGTCCGCCGCGCTTACCCGCGCTGGGGCCTATATCGATGATGTGGTCGGCATGGCGTATGGTGTCTTCGTCATGCTCCACTACCACCAGCGTGTTGCCCTTTTCGCTCAGGCTTTTTAATGCGCCCAGCAAAATCTTGTTGTCGCGCGCATGCAGGCCGATAGTGGGTTCGTCCAGCACATAGCACACGCCTTGCAAATTGCTGCCCAATTGCGCCGCCAGTCGGATGCGCTGCGCCTCGCCACCGCTCAAGCTCGGTGCGCCCCGATCCAGCGTTAAATAGCCTAGGCCTACTTCTTCTAAAAATTCCAGGCGGCTGCGGATTTCGGGAATCAGGTCACGGGCAATATCGGCCTCGCGCTGGCTGATGGCGCCGCCCACTTGCAGGCTTTGCACCCAGGCGCGCACTTCGCTCACCGACAGTGCTGCAATGTCTGCAATGCCCACGCCGCCGAAACGGACAGCGCGTGCCGTAGCGTTCAACCGCGTGCCCTGGCAGCGCAGGCAGGCAGTGTCCTCCAGGTCTTCCACATCGGCTTCGGCAAAGGTATGTTCACGCCCGCCGTTGTCCTCGCGTATGGTGTCGTCAAACACTTTGCGCTGCTCTTTGGTCAGCGCCAGCCCGGTGCCTACGCAATCGGGGCACCAGCCGTGTTTGCTGTTGTAGCTAAACAAGCGCGGGTCCAGCTCGGTGTACGAGGTGGAACACACCGGACAAGCGCGCTTGGTGGAAAACACTTCCACCTTGCCGATGCCTACCGTGCTGCTACCGGCCTGCATGGCGCCGAGCAAATCGTCCAGACCGCTCAGCACGTGCACAACGCCTTTGCCATGTGTCAGCGCCTGTGCCAAACCCGCGCGCAGCGTGGCCTCGTCAGCCGCTTTGACATCCAGACTAAGCACCGGAAGCTCAATATGGTGTTCCTTGAAACGGTCGATGCGTGGAAAACCTTGCGTGGGTAAAAACTCGCCATCGACCCGTAAATGCGTATAGCCGCGCGGACGTGCCCAATCGGCCAACTCGGTGTAAACGCCTTTGCGCCCTACCACCAAAGGTGCCAGCAAACCGATGTGCTGCCCGCGGTAGTTTTTCAGCAACTGCGCTGCAATGCTGTCGGCACTTTGCGGCGCGACTGCCGCACCGTCTTTGATGCAGTGTTGCGTACCGAGCTTGACGTACAGCAAGCGCAAAAAGTGCCAGACTTCCGTCGTAGTGCCCACCGTCGATTTGCGCCCTCCGCGCGAGAGCCGTTGCTCGATCGCCACCGTGGGCGGAATGCCATACACCGCATCTACCTCAGGTCTTCCTGCTGGTTGCACGATAGAGCGTGCATACGCGTTCAGGCTTTCCAGATAGCGCCGCTGGCCTTCGTTAAACAAAATATCAAAAGCCAGCGTGGATTTGCCTGACCCGCTAACACCGGTGACCACGCTGAACTGACCGCGTGGAATATTCACCGACAGCGATTGCAGGTTGTGTTCTCGCGCATTCACGATACGGATGTTGTTATCAGGCTTGGAGTTCGTGCTGTCCAAAGGCCCGGGCGCAAGCCCAGCGGCGGGCTCCGATTTGCGCCCGCGCCATGAGGCGCCCGCCGCTGGGCTTACGCCGGCGAGCGAAGTGCCCTCTCCCTTGCCACCAAGAAGCGCATCCCCTGCATCCAAGGCATTGAGCAAATACTTGGCGCTGGGCTCGGCTACCTCATGCACCACGCCCATACTGGCAGCGTAGTCACGCAAAGCCTTACCGGTATGGCTGGTGGGATGCAATAGCAAATCTTCTGGTGTACCGCAAGCCACGATTTCGCCACCCGCATCGCCGCCCTCGGGACCTAGATCGATTAGCCAGTCGCTAGAGCGAATAACGTCCAGATTGTGTTCAATCACCAGCAGCGAATGTCCGGCGTCCAGCAGCTTGCGCAGTGCGCGCATCAGCTTGGCGATGTCGTCGAAATGCAGGCCGGTGGTGGGCTCGTCCAGCATGAACAAAGTGCCGCGGCGCGCCATGGGTTGGCGGCTGTTGCTGGCCGCTTTGGCGGCCTCGGCTAAAAAGCCAGCGAGCTTCAGGCGCTGCGCTTCACCGCCGGACAAAGTGGGCACCGGTTGGCCTAGCTTCACATACTCTAAGCCTACATCCACAATGGGTTGCAGCGCGCGGATCACGTCGCGGTCTTGCGCAAAAACTGATGCCGCTTCGCTCACCGTCAAGTCCAGCACATCGGCCACGTTCAATGCGCGCAATGTGCCTTCAGGACCGCTACGCCGTTCAATCGTCACCTCTAAAATTTCAGGCCGGTAACGCTTGCCGTTGCAATCGGGGCAACGCAAATACACGTCGCTTAAGAACTGCATTTCAATGTGCTCAAAGCCTGAGCCGCCGCAGGTCGGGCAGCGCCCGTCGCCGCTGTTGGAGCTGAACTTGGAAGCCGTATAGCTGCGCTCTTGCGACAACGGCGCGGTAGCAAAAATTTCGCGAATAGCATCCCAGGCGCCGACATAGCTGGACGGGTTGGAGCGCGCAGTTTTGCCGATGGGCGACTGGTCCACAAACACCACTTCGCTCAGCATGTCTGCGCCCAGCAAGCGGCTGTGCAGGCCTGGCGTATCGGTGGCTTTACCGAAGTGGCGTAAGAGCGCGGGTGCCAGCACGTCCTGAACCAACGTGGATTTACCCGAACCGCTGACGCCCGTCACGCAGACCAAGCGCTGCAAGGGGATTTCGACATCCACATTTTTCAGGTTGTGTTCGCGCACGCCTTCCAGCACAAGGCGCGGCGTGTTGTCCCCCACCATGCGTTTGAAGCCCATGCCCACTTGCTTGCGCCCGCCCAGGTAGGCGCCCGTCAGAGTGTCGGCAGCCTTGAGGGCCTCGGTGCTGCCGTCAAACACAATCTGCCCGCCTTTTTCGCCGGGGCCCGGGCCCATGTCCAGCATGCGGTCGGCCGCCAGCATTACCACGGGGTCGTGCTCCACCACCACCAGCGTGTTACCGGCATCGCGCAGGCGCTGCATGGCCACGATGATGCGGTGCATATCGCGCGGATGCAATCCGATACTGGGCTCATCGAGCACAAAAAGGGTGTTGACCAGGGATGTGCCTAAAGCCGTAGTCAGATTGATGCGTTGCACTTCGCCGCCGCTCAAAGTACGGCTTTGTCTATCGAGCGTCAGGTATCCGATACCCACATCGCACAGGTATTTCAGGCGGGTGCGGATTTCGTCCAACAGCAGCTTTAAGGTTTTGTTATCCGCTTCGGAATGGGCACTTTGGCTGGAGGCCTCTTGCGCACTTGGTGCAGGTATTGCATCGGCAGCCAGCAATGACTTTTCGCCTGGCGCGTCAGTGGCTGCGCCGCCTCGGATGCCCGGTCCTCGCGCTTCCAGGCCCACTTGCAAGCGGTCGAAAAACAAGCGCAATCGGTCCAGTGGTAGCAGCATCAAATCATGCAGGCACAAACCGGGCAGGGCTTGCAGCTGCTCGTTTGTCCATTGCACGCCCTGGGGCATAAAGCGCTTGGCGGGTGCCAATACCGCGTCGGCATCGGCTTGGCTGCCTACGCGCCACAACAGGCTTTCGGTCTTAAGTCGGGCGCCAGCGCACACGCCGCAGGGCGTATAGCTGCGGTACTTGGACAGCAGTACCCGGATGTGCATTTTGTAGGCCTTGCTTTCCAGGTACTCAAAAAAGCGGTCCACGCCAAACCAGTGCTGGTTCCATTTGCCATTCCATTTGGGTGAACCCTTGAGCACCCATTGCTGCTGCGCCGCGCTCAGCTT
>CANJXV010000163.1 GCA_947478935.1 Comamonadaceae bacterium | reverse complement strand
CTCATGTACGGGCCCATCAGGCCGGATACAAAGGCCATGGGCAGCAGCGCGGCAATGACGGTGAGCGTGGCCAAGATGGTGGGGCCGCCCACTTCATCGACCGCACCGGGGATGAGTTGCGCCAGGGTTTTGTGCGGAAACAATTGCTGGTGGCGGTGGATATTTTCCACCACGACGATGGCGTCATCCACCAAGATGCCAATCGAAAATATCAGCGCAAACAGCGACACGCGGTTCAGCGTAAAGCCCCAGGCCCAGGAGGCAAACAGCGTGACGGTGAGCGTCAACACCACCGCCACACCCACGATGGCCGCTTCCCGGCGGCCCAGCGCCAAAAACACCAAGAGCACCACCGAGGCAGTAGCGAACAAGAGTTTTTGAATCAGCTTTTGCGCTTTGGCATTGGCCGATTCGCCGTAGTTGCGGGTCTGCACCACTTGCACACTGTCGGGCACCACGGTGTTGCGCAATTGGGCTACGCGCTGCATTACCGCGTCGGCAACGTCGATGGCGTTTTCGCCGGGTTTTTTGGTGATGCTCAGCGTCACCGCAGGGTATTGCCCGCCGCCTTGCGCCTGCGATTGGCCGTGCCACACATAGCGGCTAGGTGCTAGCGGGCCATCGCTGACCTGCGCTACATCGCGCAAAAACACCGGGCGGCCCAGCTTGACGCCGACCACCAGATCGGCCACGTCTTGCGCCTCAGCCAGAAACGGCCCAGCCTCGATAGCCAGGGTTTGGTTAGCACCCAAAAGTTCGCCCACTGGCAAGCCCAGATTGGCCGATTGCAACGCACTTTGCAAGTCGGCCACGGTGATGTTGGCGCCCGCCATGCGCGCCGGGTCTAACGCTACCAGCACGGCGCGCCCCGGGCCACCCAGGGTTTGCACTTCGCGGGTACCAGGCACGCGTTTGAGTTCGACTTCCATGCTGTGCGCCACGCGCTCTAGATCAAAGGCGCCGGTTTGCGTGTCTGTGCTAAACAGCGTAAGGGTGACGATAGGCACATCGTCAATACCTTTGGGCTTGATGATGGGCTCAAGCACGCCCAGGTCCTTAGGCAGCCAGTCCGCGTTGGAACGCAGGGTGTCATGCAGGCGCACCAGCGCTTCGGTGCGCGGCACGCCGACTTTGAACTGCACCGTCAGCACCGCCAGACCGGGGCGCGAGAGCGACATCACATGCTCGGTGCCCACCATTTGCGAGAGCACTTGCTCTGCGGGAATGGCCACCATTTGCTCCACATCGGCCACGCTGGCGCCGGGGAACGGAATCAGCACATTGGCCATGGTCACGTTGATTTGCGGCTCTTCTTCACGCGGCGTGACCAGCACTGCAAACGCGCCCAGCAGCAAAGCCAACATCGCCAGCAGTGGCGTAATGTGCGCGCGCTGAAACAGCGCTGCCATGCGACCGGAAACACCTAAATGGGCTTGATTCTTCATTTCAATTGGCGTGCGCGGCGGCTTGGGGGTCGGTGGCGACGCGCTCGCCAGCGCGCAGGCCGCTGAGCACTTCCACCTGCTGGCCTTGGCTGCGTCCCACGCGCACTTGGCGCAGTGTCGGGTGGCCTTGCGCATCGAGCAGATAAACGGCAGTCAATTCAGCGCGGCGCAGCACCGCGCTGGCGGGCACGAAGACGCGCGCTGCGCTGGTCATAGGCGCGCGCGGGGCAGGCAGCCAGACGCGCACAAAACTACCGGGCAGCGCGCCACTAACAGCAGGCAGTGGAAAGCGAATTTGGGCGCTATGCGTGGCTGCGTCGATTTGCGGCAGCACCCTAATGCTGCGCACCGGCACCATAGTTTTGCCTTGGCCATTGGCGGGCCATTCCAACTGTGCGCCGTCCAGGCTGGCGGGCATGGCGCTATGGGGCACGGCGGCGGTGACGCGTAATTGCGACGGGTCATACAGCGTGACCAAGGGGCGGCCTGGCATCGCCATGTCGCCCAGGGCGACGGTCAGCTCGCTCACAATGCCTGAAAACGGCGCGCTGATGACGTAAAAGCCCTGCTGGGTTTGAACCACATTGGTTTGAGCTTGCAAAGACTGCACCAGCGCCTGCGCCGATTGGAATTGCGCTTGCGAGCGCTCCAGCGCCGCCGGGCTGATGTACTGTTGCTGCACCAGTTGCTGCTGGCGCTCGAATTCTTTAGCCGCCACGGCCAGGTTGGCGCGGGCGGCGTCTACCTGCGACGCATTGGATTGCACCACCTGCGCGGCGGCATGCGCGTCGATGCGCAGCAACTCTTGCCCGGCACGCACGCGGTCTCCGACCTGTACACCAATACGCACGATAGCACCCGCCACTTGCGCGGCAAGCGTGGCCTGCCGCACCGGCTCAATCAGGCCATCCACACTTTGCATGTCGGCGCGCACCCTGCCAGCCACTTCGATGCTGGCCAAAGCGGCGGGCGCGGGGCTAGTGGCCGCAGGCGTACCCGCCATAGACGACAGGACCGTTGCGGCGCCCAGGCCCAGGAGCATGTGGCGCGCACGGCGGGTGGCGTGGTCCCAGCGAGGCATACTTTGAGTTTTCATATTTAACTATTTACGTAATTAGCTAAATAATACACTAAAATCAGCGGCATGCACTGCGCCACATCAAGAAAACACTGTTGAACCCACCGCCCAGAACGCCAGCCTATGGAAAACCTGCCTCCCGAAGCCCTGCTCGATGTAGCCGCCTACTTTCAGGCGCTGTCCGAACCCACGCGCCTACAGCTGCTCAACATCCTGCGCGAGGGCGAGCGCAATGTCGGAGAGCTGGCACAGCTGTGCGGCACTACGGCGGCGAATGTGTCGCGCCACTTGAGCCTCTTAACCAAGCACGGCATGGTGCGCCGCGAAAGCCGGGGTACCAGCGTGTACTACTCGATTGCCGACCAGTCGGTGTATGACTTGTGCGAACTGGTTTGCGGCAATATCGCCCGCCAGATGCAGCGCACCCAGGAAGCACGTCAGGCGTTTACGCGCGCCGACTCAGCGGGCTAGCCCAAATATCCAAGGCATGCCATGATGAGGGTATGACACATCCTAGCCACTCGCACGACCATCCTCACGATCACGATCACGATCACGATCACGATCACGATCACGATCACGATCACGATCACGATCACGATCACGACCATGACCATGACCATGACCATGGCTCAGAGCTTTCAGAAGCAGCCATCCGCGTACGCGCTTTAGAAACCGTCTTGCTGGCCAAAGGCTATGTCAACGCCGACGCGCTAGACCTGATCGTCGAGACTTATGAGACCAAAATCGGCCCGCGCTGTGGCGCGCAAGTAGTGGCGCGGGCCTGGGTGGATGCAGACTACAAAGCGCGCTTGCTCGCCGATGGCACAGCGGCAGTGGGGGAGTTATCTTTCTCGGGCCGGCAAGGCGAGCATTTGCGGGTGGTGGAGAACACCGATGGGGTGCACAACATGGTGGTGTGTACCCTGTGCTCCTGCTACCCCTGGCCGGTGCTGGGTCTGCCGCCGGTTTGGTACAAGTCCGCGCCCTACCGCTCGCGCGCAGTGCTGGAGCCGCGTGCGGTGCTAGCCGACTTTGGCGTGACCCTGCCCTCTGAAAAAACCGTGCGTGTGTGGGACTCCACTGCCGAAATCCGCTACCTGGTTTTGCCCCAGCGCCCGCCCGGTACCGAGGGCTGGAGCGAGGCCCAATTAGCCGAACTGGTAACACGCGACAGCATGATTGGTACCGGTGTGCCCAAGACCTCGCACATGCCATCGTCCGACCCAGCGGGCGCCAGGGGAGCGGCGCTATGAACGGCCCGCAAGACCTGGGCGGCATGATGGGCTTCGGGCCGGTGTGTCCCGAAGCGAATGAGCCGGTGTTTCACGGCGAATGGGAAAAGCGCGCCCTGGCGATTACGCTGGCAAGCGCCGCATTAGGCGAGTGGAATCTGGACATGGGCCGCCACGCGCGCGAGTCGCTACCGCCACATGTGTATCTGGGTGTGTCTTATTACGAAATCTGGACCCGCGCGCTGGCCAATATGTTGCACGAGCGCGGCATGGTTACCAAGCAGGAAGTGAAAGCGACGCAGATGCTGGTGCCACCGGTGCCGACCAAAAAATCAGCTGCAACAAAAGCGCAGTCACAAGCCGCGCTGGCTGCAGGCAGCCCCTATGACCGCAAGGTAAACCACCCGGCTCGCTATGCGGTGGGAGATGTGGTGCGCACCCGCGTGATGCACCCGGCCACCCACACGCGCTTGCCGCGTTATGCGCGTGGCAAGACCGGAGAAGTGGTAGCGGTGCACGGCGCTTTTGTGTTTCCCGATACCCATGCCCACGGGCAGGGCGAGCAGCCGCAATGGTGCTATGGCGTGCGCTTTGGCGGCACCGAGTTGTGGGGCGCGGACGCGGACCCGACGCTGGAGGTACTGGTCGATTGCTGGGAACCTTATTTGCTAGAGGCTGCTGCATGAGCGCGCCCTCCGAGATGCTAGCCCTGGTACCCACCCTGCCCTGCGATGCAGAAGGCCCGGTGTTTCGTGAGCCCTGGGAAGCACAAGCGTTTGCGCTGGCCATCGATGCGCATGCACGCGGCTTGTTCAGCTGGCCCGAATGGGCCACCGAACTGTCCGCGCAAATCAAAGCCGCGCAGCTTGCGGGCGACCCGGATACCGGCGAGACCTATTACCGCCACTGGCTGGCCGCGTTGGAATCTTTGACGGTGCAAAAAGGCGCGGTCAGCCGTGCGCAACTCGAAAAAGTGCAAGCAGCCTGGGACCATGCCGCAAAAGCCACGCCCCACGGGAAGCCGGTGGTGTTGGGGGATGATGCCTTTACGGGGGTGGACTTTTAGATCTGGGCATTAGGCCGCTTGGCGGCGTAACCGATGCTGACCGGCTTACTGCGCCTGAAACCCGCTTTGCTTGATGATGCGCGCCCAAGTCTGCGCGTAAGCATGTTCGCGGCTTGTCAATTGAGCAGAGGACATAAAGCCCACCGTCAGGCCCATGGCGGTGAGCGGCTCGCGCACGTCGGGCATAGCCAATACTTTAGTCAGCGCATCAGAGAACCGGTCTATGGCGGCTTTGGGTGTGCCCGCTGGGGCGAAAAAGCCGTAGTAGGGCACATCCTCAAAACCGGCCAACCCCAGTTCGGTGAAGGTGGGTACATCAGGCAATACCGCCTGGCGGTTGGCACCTAGCACAGCGACGATACGCACTTTGCCGCCTTTGTGGTTTTCGATGAAGTCCGGCACCGAAGCCACCCCGGCGGCAATCTGGTTGCCCAGCATGTCGGCCATCATTGGCGCGCTGCCCCGATAGGGCGCACTGTTTAAATCGAGCTTGTATTTTTCGCCAATCACTTTGACCAAAAACTCGGGTACCGAGGCGGGTGCGGGGACGCCCACCGTGCCCTTACCGCCGCCCGCGCTGCGCACCCAGGCGCTGTAGTCGTTGACCGACTTGGCCGGGGTGCCGCCGGAGACCGCCAGCGCATTCACAAAGGTGGCAAATCCAGCGACGGCCACAAAGTCGCGCGCTGGTTCAAAGCCGGGGTTTTTAACGACCAGCGGCAAGATGGAGATAGTGTGGTCATGCGATAGGAAAACCGTATTGCCATCGGGCGCTGCGGCTTTGAGCGCTTGGGCGGCAATCTGGCCACCGGCGCCGGCTTTGTTTTCCACCACCACCGGCACGCCCAGCTGGTCTTTGAGCTTGTCGGCCAATATGCGGGCAATGGCGTCGGTGCCGCCGCCCGGCGGAAAGCCCACCAGTACTTTGACCGGGCCGCTTTGCGCCCACACCAAGGGAGTCAAACACAAGGCCACACCGGCCAGCAAAGCTTGCAACAGACTGCGCAAGCGGCGGGAATTGAACATGTTCAGCACTCCTTCACGAACAGGCCATCCGCACCGGGATGGCCCGCATGCGAAGGTTTAGAACAAGCCGACCACTTTGCCGGAATCGTCGATATCAATGT
>CANJXV010000162.1 GCA_947478935.1 Comamonadaceae bacterium | reverse complement strand
CGCGAGGTGACGATTGCCAACGCCTACCGCGATGCCCAGAAAATTAAGGGAGAGGGCGATGCCGAGGCGGCCCGTATTTATGCCGATGCCTTTAATCGCGATCCCCAGTTTGCGCAGTTTTATCGCAGCTTGGAGGCTTACAAAAACAGTTTCGCAAACAAGAGCGACGTGATGGTGCTGGACCCTTCCTCCAGCGAATTCTTCAAAGTCTTTCGTAACGGCGGCTCTGGCTCGGCACCGGTAAAAAAATAAGCGGCAGCGTGCCTGCGATTCCCGCTCCCAAGGGGGCGGGGCTCGGGTTTGGCCGGTAAAATCGCGTTTTTAACCGCACCCCACTTTATCCATGTCCGCCTGGGTCCTCCCGGATCACATTGCCGATGTGCTGCCTTCTGAGGCGCGCCACATCGAAGAAATACGTAGAAATTTGCTGGACATGGCGCGTTGCTATGGCTACGAACTGGTCATGCCGCCGTTGCTGGAGCACCTGGAATCTCTGCTGACCGGTACTGGCGAGTCGCTTGATTTGCAGACTTTCAAGCTAGTGGACCAAATTTCGGGCCGTATGCTGGGCCTGCGCGCTGACAGTACCCCGCAAGTGGCACGCATCGATGCCCATTTGCTTAATCGCCAGGGCGTAGCCCGCCTATGTTATTGCGGCCCCGTGTTGCATACGCGCCCGGCCGCCCCCCACGCCACCCGTGAACCCTTGCAACTAGGCGCCGAAATTTATGGGCACCAGGGATTAGAGGCGGATCTAGAAATACTGACCTTGTCGCTCGATTGTCTGCGCGCTGCCAAGGTGCAGGACTTTACGGTGGACTTGGCCGATGTGCGCATCGTTAACAGCCTTGTATCGCTGGCCGCGCTCAGCCCTGCCGAAACTAGCGATATTCAGGCTGCCCTGGCCGTCAAAGATGCAGCAGCCATTGCCACCATCGCGCGCCGCTCGGATGCGTCGATACGCCTTGGCTTGCAAAACTTGACGCGTTGCTATGGCGATGTGGAGGTGCTCACGCAGGCGCGCTCCTTGTTACCCGACCTGCCTGCGATTTCCCAAGCTTTGGACCAGCTTCAATGGCTGGCGGGCCATCTGGAAGGCACCACGGTTTCATTCGACCTGGCAGATTTACGCGGCTACGCCTACTACAGTGGCGCGCGCTTTGCGGTATACGCCAAAGGCGCGCCCGATGCGCTTCTGCGCGGGGGACGTTATGACGCGGTCGGCTCGGTATTCGGGCGTGAGCGCCCGGCGGTGGGCTTTAGCCTGGACATCAAGGCTTTGGTAGGTGTCGTTAGCGGGCCACCTTTACGCGCGGCTATCCGTGCGCCCTGGGGTGAAGATAAAGGACTGCGTAGCGCGATAGCCAAGTTGCGCGGCGCCGGTGAAACGGTGGTTTGCGTTTTGCCAGGCCACGAAAGTGAAATCGATGAGTTCCATTGCGACCGTGTGCTGGTAGCGCAGGGCTCTGAATGGCATCTTATTCCTGTTTAAAAAAGCAAATTCATGAATACACGCGCAGGCAGAAATGTAGTAGTCGTTGGAACCCAGTGGGGCGATGAGGGTAAAGGCAAACTAGTCGATTGGCTCACCGAAAGTGCCCAAGGCGTGGTGCGCTTTCAGGGTGGGCATAACGCAGGGCATACGCTGGTGATTCATGGCGTCAAAACGGCCTTGCACCTGATACCCAGCGGCATCATGCGCGCGGGCGTGAAGTGTTATATCGGTAATGGCGTGGTCTTGTCCCCAGCCAAATTATTCGAAGAAATTGAGGGGCTGGAAAAAGTGGGAGTGGACGTCCGTTCGCGCTTGCGCATCAGCGAAGCCTGCCCGCTCATTCTGCCTTTTCACGCGGCGCTCGACGTGGCCCGTGAAGCCGCTCGTGAAAAAGGTGGTAACGAAAAAATAGGTACCACCGGTCGTGGCATCGGCCCAGCCTACGAAGACAAAATTGCTCGCCGTGCTTTGCGCGTGCAGGACATGAAATTCCCCCAGCGTTTTGCCGACAAGCTCCGTGATTTATTGGCTTTGCACAACCATGTGCTGACCAGCTTTCTGGGCTCCCAATCTTTTGATTTTGGTCCTGGCTTGGCACCCTACATGAAAGACGGTGAAGTCCAGTTTGAGCCGGTGTATGCCCAGGCGATGGAACATGCCAAGTTGCTCACGCCTATGATGGCCGATGTCTCCCGCGAACTCAATGACGCGCACCAATCAGGAGCAAACCTCTTGTTCGAAGGCGCTCAAGGTACCTTGCTTGATGTGGACCACGGCACCTACCCATTCGTCACTTCCAGCAATTGCGTCGCGGGTAATGCGTCTGCCGGCGCGGGCGTTGGCCCCGGTATGCTGCATTACATCTTGGGCATTACCAAAGCCTATTGCACGCGCGTGGGCAGCGGCCCATTCCCGACTGAGCTGCAATGGGAAGTGCCCGGTACGCCGGGTTACCACATGAGCACTGTGGGCGCCGAAAAAGGCGTTACCACTGGACGCTCGCGCCGCTGCGGGTGGTTCGACGCAGCTTTGCTCAAGCGCTCGGCCCAGGTCAATGGCCTGAGCGGTTTGTGCATTACCAAGTTGGATGTGCTTGACGGCCTGAGCGAGCTCAAGCTGTGTACCGGCTATATGCTGGACGGTGCTCTTACCGATATTTTGCCCATGGGCGCGGACGAAATCGCTCGATGCGAGCCGGTGTATGAATCCATGCCCGGCTGGACGCAAAGCACCGTGGGTGTGACCGACTACAAACAACTGCCTGAAGAGGCGCGCCGTTATTTGGAGCGTATTGCTGTACTGACTGGCGTGCCGATTCATATGGTATCCACCAGTCCGGATCGAGATCACACCATCTTGATGCGTGACCCCTACCAGGCGCCATGAAGTCGGCTCTTGCGAGTTTTTGATATTGATTAACGCAGCGGCCTACACGGCAGGATCGTATTTACCAAGGAGTTGGGTATGTTGACGGAAGACGGCAAACATTTGTATGTGAGCTATGACGAGTACCACAACCTGATCGAAAAGCTCGCGATCAAGGTGTTTCAGTCAGGCTGGGAGTTCGACACGATTTTGTGTCTTGCACGCGGAGGCATGCGTCCGGGTGATATTTTGTCCAGGGTTTTTGATAAGCCGCTAGCCATCATGTCCACCAGCTCTTACCGCTCCGACGCCGGCACGGTGCAAGGTCATTTGGACATCGCGCGCTTCATCACCACACCCAAAGGTGAGATCGCCGGTAGGGTCTTGCTGGTCGATGATTTGGCCGACTCGGGCCATACGCTCAATGCGGTGATCCACCAGTTAAAAAATAACTACGCGCCCATTACCGAGTTGCGCAGCGCGGTGATCTGGACCAAGGCCTTGTCTACTTTCACGCCGGATTATTCGGTGGAATTTCTGCCCACGAACCCTTGGATCCATCAGCCCTTTGAGAGTTATGACGCCATGCGTCCGGCGCAGCTCATCCAAAAGTGGAGCGTCTAGGCGGGTCACGCGGATGAAGCAAATAAGCACCACGCTGATACACCACCCTTACGAACCACCGGGTGGTTTTGAGTCTCCCGCTGCGGGCGTTTTCAAAGCGTCTACGGTGTTTTTCCCTTCGGTGGCGGCTATGCGCAGTCGCCAGTGGAAAGACAAAACGGCATACACCTATGGCTTGCATGGCACGCCTACCACCTACACCCTAGAAGAGCGGCTTTGCAGCCTGGAGGGCGGTCTGCAATGTGTGCTTACGCCCAGCGGCCTTTCGGCGATTGCCTTGGTGGCCTTGGCATTATTGCAATCGGGTGACGAGGTGTTGCTGCCCGATAACTGCTACGAGCCCAACAAAACCCTTGTGGAAGGCGAGTTTGTAGGCTGGGGCGTGCGCCACCGTTTTTACAACCCCATGGATCCGCAGGACTTGCAGTCCAAGCTTTCCGACGCGACGCGCCTGGTCTGGCTGGAAGCGCCGGGCTCGGTCACCCTGGAGTTTCCGGATCTTGCGCAATTGACCCGCATCTGCAAGCTGCATGGTGCACTGGTGGCCCTGGACAACACCTGGGGCGCCGGTATTGCGTTCGCGCCCTTTGACCTGACGCCAGGCCATCCTTGCGCAGTGGATCTTTCTATCCAGGCGCTCACCAAATACCCCAGTGGTGGCGGAGATGTTTTGATGGGTAGTGTGATCACGCGCGATGCGAATTTGCATATGCGCATCAAGCTTTGCCATATGCGCATGGGCTTGAACGTGGGGCCCAATGATGCAGAGATGGTATTGCGCGGCTTGCCGTCCATTGCCATGCGCTACCAGGCCCAAGACCAAAGCACGCGTGCGCTAGCCGCCTGGTGCCAGACGCAAGCCGCTTTTGTGCAGGTATTACATCCGGCACTTGGTGGTTCTCCGGGTCATGTGCATTGGCAGCGCTTATGCGCGCCAGAGGGTGCTGGTGCGGCGGCTTGCCTGTTCAGCGTGGTGATTGATCCCGCCTATACGCAAGACCAGGTGGATGCCTTTTGCGATAGCTTGCAGTTGTTCAGGCTAGGTTATAGCTGGGCCGGGCCGGTCAGTCTGGTCGTGCCCTACAACTTGGCGCGTATGCGGGGCGGCTGGCCTGCCGGTATCGCCGCTGGCACGCTGGTGCGATTTGCCGTGGGCTTTGAGGCGAACGAGGACTTGCAGGCCGATATTGCGCAGGCACTGCGCGCCTTAACGCCCCCATAGGCCGCTACCGCCTGCATCTAGGTAGGTTAGGTACACGCGCAGTTCAAATTCCAGTTGGTGGTAGTGCGGCTCCATGTGTTCGCATAGCTGATAAAAACTTTTGTTGTGGTCTTTTTCGCGCAAATGGGCCAGCTCATGGACTACGATCATGCGCAAAAATTCTTCCGGCGCCGCTTTGAAAATGCTGGCAATGCGCAACTCATGCTTGGTCTTGAGCTTGGCACCTTGCACCCGTGAAATGCGGGTATGCGTTCCCAGCGCGTGGGCAATCACCTGTAATTTGCTGTCGTACGCCACTTTGCTTAAGGAGGCAGCGCTGCGCATGCTGCTTTGGCGGATGTCCTGGACATAGCCGTACAAAGCGCTGTCAGTACGTACCGCGTGCGCTTGCGGGTATTTGCCAAGCAACCAGTCACCCACAGTTCCGCGCGTGAGCATGGTGAGTACTTGGAAAACCGTGTCCTGTGGGTAGGCGCGCAAATAAGGCGCTGCCACCGGCAGTGGCCCAGCGGCGTTCATGTTGATACCGGGTCCCGGCTGACTCAATTTTCCCGGCGCAGGGCAGGGAACAAAATCACGTCACGGATGCTGGGGCTGTCAGTGAGCAGCATCATCAATCGGTCGATGCCAATACCGCAACCGCCGGTGGGTGGCATGCCGTATTCCAGTGCCCGCACAAAATCGTGGTCGTAAAACATGGCCTCGTCGTCGCCGCTGTCTTTGGCGCTAACTTGCGCGGCAAATCGTTCAGCCTGGTCCTGTGCGTCGTTGAGTTCGCTAAACCCGTTGCCAAATTCCCGCCCGGTGATATATAACTCAAAGCGTTCTGTCACTTCCGGATGGGTGTCGCTTGCACGGGCTAAGGGTGAAATTTCGACTGGGTGCTCGCAAATAAAGGTAGGTTGCCATAGTTTGTCTTCCACATGCTCTTCAAAATACATCACTTGCAAGCCCGCCAAACTGCGCTTGGATAACTTATTTTTGGCATCGCTAAGACCGGCTTTGCGCAAGGCTGCGCGTAGCCAATCCGCATCGCTCACATTGGTACCGGCGTCGGTGTATTTATCGATAGCTTCCAATATCGTTAAGCGCTCAAAAGGCGCTGCTAGGTTCACCGGTTTGTCGTCATAACTCAGTGCCAAGGTGCCCACCGCTTTGAGCGCCGCGTCACGCACCAATGCTTCTGTGAACTCCATCAGGTCGCGGTAATTCCAATACGCCGCGTAAAACTCCATCATGGTGAATTCGGGGTTGTG
>CANJXV010000161.1 GCA_947478935.1 Comamonadaceae bacterium | reverse complement strand
CTTCACATGTTGCAATACGGTGGCCGGCCCGGTGGAGACAGCGTCAATTTGCCCGCCCAGCAAAGCCACGACCGCAGGGCCTGCGCCGGTAAAAGGAATTTGCGTCATCTTGATACCGGCCACTTGCGCCAGTATCTCCATGGGCACATGCATGGTGCCGTAATTGCCTGACGATCCGTAGTTGATAGCGCCGGGCCGCTTGCGCGCATCTTCTACAAAGTCTTTCACGCTTTGCCAGGGCGCATCGGCGCGTACTGCCAGCACCGTGGGGTCAGCGGTGTAGCGCGCAATTGGCCGCAGATCGGACAGCGCGTACATGGGGTTGCGCCCCAGCAAGGTATCGGCTTCGGGGATGACCGAATACGAGGACAAAGCCATCAGCACGGTATAGCCATCCGGCTTGGCCTTGGCGACCACGCCCATGCCGATGCCACCACCGGCGCCACCCCGGTTTTCGATCACTACCGGCTGGCCCAGGTCGCGCCCCATGGCTTCGGCCACAGGCCGCGCCACGATATCGGCCAGGCCGCCAGGCGGAAAGGGCACCACCATGGTGATGGGGTGGTTGGGGAAGGCTTGGGCCCAGCTACACAGCGGCAGTACCAAGCCCAGCGCCAGCCCGGCTAAAAGGCGCCCTAGCGGCCATTGCTTGTATTTCATTGCGTGTCTCCTATTTATTCTTCAATGCCTATCCGCAGCGCGGTGTGTTTCCAACTTACGAGTGCCTGGCCGGTTTAAACCATGCGGTTCTCCAGCACCCCAATGCCTTCTATTTCAATGCGCACGGTATCACCAGCTTTGAGGTACTGCGGCGGCTTCATGCCCATGCCTACGCCTGCCGGCGTTCCGCTGGCAATCAAGTCGCCGGGGAGCAGGGTAATGCCGCGCGAAATGGTTTCGATCAGCGTGGGAATACCAAAAATCAAATTCGCCGTGTTGGCGTCCTGTCGTAAATCGCCGTTCACCCAGCAGCGCACTTGCACCGCATTGCCGTCCATCGCCTGCGCTGTTACGGCCCAAGGGCCCATGGGGCAAAAGGTGTCAAAGGACTTGCCCAAATCCCATTGCTGGTGGCGCATCTGCACGTCGCGTGCGGTGACATCATTGACGATGGAATAGCCCCACACATGTTGCATCGCGTCCTTCGCGCTGATGTTTTTGCCGCCCTTGCCGATCACGATCAACAACTCGGCCTCGTAGTCAATTTGTTCGGAGACTCCATGCGGAATATGCACCACATCGGTCGGTCCCACCACGCACTCGGGCACTTTGGTAAACACAATCGGCCAGGCCTCTACCGCCGCGCTGTTGTCCTTGAATACCGAGGCCTGCAACTCTTTGGCATGGGCGTGGTAGTTGCGCCCCACGCACCAAATGTTGCGCCGTGGCAGCGGGAATGGCGCCTCTAAGCGCACGGTGTCTGTGGGGATGGGCGCTCCGTCATGGGGTGGTGGGGCCAGGCCTTGCGCGCTGCGCTCCACCAGCGCCAGCACCCCCAAGTGCGCCTCGGGCGCGCTCAAAGCCAGGGCTTGGATGTGTAAACCGTCATCGGATACCACGCCTACGCGCCTGGCGCCGTCCAACTCAAAACATGCAAAGCGCATGAAATCTCTCCTATGGGTAATGCCTGGGCCTCTGGCCCGTTGGCTTATCTTGCCGCGTTATACCGGAGAAATGCGTGGGCGGGCAATTGCTAGCTTGCGCACCCCAACAACACCTCCGTCAACTCCCGTGGCGCGCTGATCATCGGGTCGTGGCCGGTGGCCAGTTCCAAGGTGCGGGTGCCGGGTAGCCACAGGCCATCCCAAAACTTGGGGTCGTTCACGCGCGGCCAGATGGCGTCTATGGTGGCCAGGGTGGGGCGGGTGCAGTGGATGTAGGTGCGCGGCACGCGGGCTACGCGTGCGGTGTCAAAGTCCAGCAGATCGGTGTAAGGATGGCCGGGGTGCGGCGTTTGGCGGCGCTCTACCCAGGCGGCGTCTTCACCCTCCAGGCCAAAGAGCGCGGGGCCGGGCGGCGGAAAGCTGTAGAGCCGGTTGGCGCGCGCGGCGTTCATGCGGGCCTCACGCGTGGCGCTGGCGTGGGTGGCGCACCAGGCTTCGCCGGGTTTGGGCACGACCGCATCCACATAGACCAAATGCCGCAGCCGCTCGGGAATGCGGTCGGCCACGCCGGTGCCCACCATGCCGGCGTAGGAGTGCACCGCCAGCACTACGTCCTGCAGTTCTTCGTGTTCGATAGCGGCCACCACGTCCTGAATATGCGTGCTCAGGTGGATGTCGGGCGAGAGCAGGTGGGCCCGTTCGCCCACGCCGGTCAGCGTAAGCGCATGCACGCGGTGGCCTTGCGCTTGCAGTAAGTCCACCACGCGGCGCCAACACCAGGCGCCATGCCAGGCGCCGTGAACGAGTACGAAATTTGCCATGGAGGACCTCGCGAAAAAACGGGAAATGGTTCGCCGGCAGCATAGCACCGGGCCTAGGGTTTACCCACAGGGCAGCGCCCGTGCTGGCTGCTAGCATGCGCCTCAAGCGCAAGCCCATTGAGGTTTTCGTTGGCATGTGCCGGCAATGGCGCATGGCCTCAGTCACCCTACAAGCGCCACAAAACCATGTCTGCTTCTTCCCTACCGCAACGTCCCTACCGCCGCATCGCCACCGAAGAGGCTTTTTCGCCGCCCCAGATGCTGGAAATCTACCGCCGGATTCTGGACAAGCCGGATGTCGATGTGGGCTTTAAGCACCTGATGGGTTTTTATATGCAGAGCCCCAGCGAGCGAGCGCAGCACATCATGCGTTGTTTAGTGGACTTAGATGATTTGCGCTTGCAGCACATGGACGAGGCAGGGGTGGATGTGCAGGTGATCGGCCTGACGTCTCCCGGCGTGCAAATCATGGACAAAGACACTGCGGTTGCCTTTGCCCCGGTGGCTAACGACCTGCTGGCCGATGCCATGCGCCGCCACCCGGACCGGCTGGTAGGCATGATTGCGGTGGCGCCGCAAGACCCGCAGGCAGCGGCGCGCGAGATAGAGCGCGGTGTGCAGCAACTAGGCATGCATTCGGTAGTGATCAATTCGCATACCCAGGGCGAGTATTTGTCCGACCCCAAGTTTTGGCCGATTTTTGAAGCGGCGCAGGCCCTGGATACACCGATTTATTTGCACCCCAACGCCATGCCCGCCAGCATGATCCAGCACTTCATCGAAGCAGGCCTGGACGGCGCCATTTACGGCTTCGGCGTGGAGACCGGCTTGCACGCTTTGCGTTTGATCACTGCCGGGGTGTTTGACCGCTTTCCCAAGTTGCAAATTATTTTGGGGCATATGGGCGAGGCCTTGCCCTTTTGGGCTTACCGCTTGGACTATATGCATGCGGCCACCGTCAAGTCGCAGCGCTACCCCAGCGTGCAGCCGCTGCAGCGTAAGCCCAGCGACTATTTGCGCGAAAACTTTCACATCACCAACAGCGGCGTGGCCTGGGGCCCGGCCCTGAAATTTACGCAAGACTTTATGGGGCCGGACCGCGTGTTATACGCCATGGACTATCCCTACCAATACGCGCCACAGGAGGTACAGATTCTGGAAAATCTGGATATGGCGCCGCAGGTACGCAAGGCTTTTTTCCAAGACAACGCCGAGCGTTTATTCAAAATCGCACCGGCAAAACCAGGCATTTAATTTTTTAATTTTGTAAAGGAGAGTCGCTCATGCAATGGATTAAGCGCAGACATCTGGCCGCACTGGCCGCGGCCTTGATGACCACACTTAGCCTGGGTGCAGCAGCCCAAGGCGCCTTTCCCGCGCAGTCCATCAAAATCATTGTGCCCTTTACACCGGGCACGGGCATGGACACGATTGCGCGCACCGTGGCGCCACGTCTGAGCGAGCGTTTGGGCCAGCCGGTCGTCGTGCAAAACCAGGCCGGCGCCAGCGGCAATATCGGTGCCGACACGGTGGCCAAATCCACGCCAGACGGCTACACCGTGCTCATGGGCGCCAACACCATGTTGATGGCCGCGCAGATGTACAACAACGTGAACTTTGACCCGGTGAAAGATTTTTCATCGGTGTCGATGGCCGCCTACGGCTCCTTGATGCTGGTGGCCAACCCCAAAACTGGCATCAAAAATTTGCCAGACCTTATCAAACAAGCCCAGGCCCGGCCCGGCGCCATCAGCTTTGGCTCGCCCGGTGTGGGTACGCCACACCATATGGCGATGGAGTTGTTTAAGCTGGAGTCCAACACGTTTATGTTGCACGTGCCCTACCGGGGGTCTGCCGGTTATACGCAAGATTTGCTCAGTGGCGAGGTGAACGTCGGCTTTTTGCCGGTACACGTGGCGCAAGGCTTTGTCAAAGCCGGGCGCTTGGTGGCACTGGCCTTGGGCAGCCCCAAGCGCCATCCGGTGGCACCCGAGGTACCCACCTTTGAAGAGCTAGGCGTCAAGCGCATCGACGTGGACCTTTGGTATGCGTTTTTTGTGCCCAGCAAAACATCGCCCGAGGTGGTGGCCCGCTTAAACACGGAAATCACCGCCATCTTGCGCCAGGCCGATGTCAAAGAGATGCTGGGCAAGGCCGGTTTAGACGCCGTGCCATCGACCCCAAGCGAGCTGACGGGTATCGTGGCCAAAGACTATCCGCGCTGGGGTAATGTGATCCGCACCAAGAAAATTTCTGCGGATTAACGGAGCAGGGCCCTTCAGTGGGCAGGCTTTAAAGGTCCGCCCAGCGCATGCGCCAGTAGGGCGTGGGCTTGTTCCGGGCCGATGTCAGCGTCGTGCCCCACCCATGCGATAAATTGGTCCGGGCGCACCAGCACCCAGCGCGCCTGGTAACGGTCTGCTTGCTCTCCAAGCGCCTCTTCGATCACTGTGAGGGGAAGTCTCAAGTCCTTAGCTGCATCGCGAAACAACTGCACCGCATCGCTTTTTGCATCCATTGCCAGCAAGCAAAAACCAAGGCCTAGTGCTTGGTAGATATTGCGTCCGTCGGCCAACATGACCGGTGCCAAATGATGCCCGGCGCGTGCTTCAAAGCGGTGGGAACCTTTGGAACTGCTGACGCGCGACCCAGAGCCTTCCTGAAATACCACCGGCGAACCTTCGTAATGCGGTTCAAAAGCGTGCACTTCCCCGATGGCGACCTGCGAGCGGGCTTGCCAGGCCTGTTCAAAGGCCGGCTTGTCGCGCACCGGGTCGAAAGTTTCTAAAAACGCTTTATCGGTTTCTATGGATTGGGCAATAAAGTCGTGCATGGTGGAGGCAAACACCGGCTGGCGTTCGGCGCTATACGATGCAAGCAAGGCATCACCGGCCCAACCTTGCAAAACCGCAGCCAGTTTCCAACCCAGGTTGCGCGCATCTTCCAGGCCGGCATTGACGCCGTAGCCGCCATAAGGCGGGTGGCTGTGCGCGGCGTCGCCCGCTACAAACAAGCGGCCCGACTGGTAGCTGTCAGCGATGGCAAAGCGTAAATCCCAAAAGCCGATGTGATCTAACTCCAATGCAAAGTCCGCACCCACCGCCTCTTGCACATAGGCTTTGAAATCAAAGTTGTCAGCCGTAGTGCCCGCAGGCACGGGCGCGTGGAAGAACCAGGTATTGCCCAAGTCCACCCGGCCAAAAAATTTCCAATACCCTTGCAGGCCTGGCTGCAGCACGCTGTAAAAAGACTTGCCGGGGTAGCGCTCCAACAGTGTATGCAGCGCTTGTGATCGAAACACCAGCAACACCATCAGACGGTCGTGGTCGCTTAGGGTTTGGGTGATGCCCGCTTGCGCGCGCACCTTGGAGCGGCTGCCATCACAGCCCACGGCATACGCCGCTCTGAGACTATGGCGGCCACTGCCATGGCGCTCGGCAATATCGATGCTGACGCCGTGGGCGTCTTGCGCCACGGTCTGTGCGTCCCAGCCGAAAAAGGTTTGTACCGTGGGTAATTGGGCCACGCGCTGGCGCAGCACGTCTTCGGTCGCGTACTGCGGCAGCCGCTCGTT
>CANJXV010000160.1 GCA_947478935.1 Comamonadaceae bacterium | reverse complement strand
CCGTCAGGTCAAACACTTTGCCTGACATCCATCCCCCGGTGGCCATGCCTAGCATGGTGAACATAATCACCGTCCCCACCCGCGCGCCAATTTGCGTGGGCGCAAAATTCTCCCGAACAATCAGCGTATAAGACGGCACGATGCCGCCTTGAAATAAGCCGAACAAAGCGGACACCAGGTAGAGCGACACCAGCCCGTCAAAAGGCAAAAACATCAGCAGCGCAGTGGCTTGCAACACGGAGCCCAGCAGCAGCGTGCGCAGCGCACCTATGCGGTCGCAAATGACGCCTGACACCAAGCGGCTGACGATGCCGCAAGCCAGCATCAGCGAGAGCATCTCTGCGCCGCGCGCCGCGCCATAGCCCAGGTCGGTGCAATAGGCCACGATATGCACTTGCGGCATAGCCATGGCGATGCAGCAACTAAAACCGGCCACACACAAGAGCACCGTGGCGCGCCTGGGCGATAAGCCAAAGGGCAGTTCGCGGGCTTGCGCGTCCGCGCTAACACCTGGTGCGATCACTACGGCAGCCGGTCTGCGGCGGAGCAGCGGCGCCAGTAGCAACATGCAAATTGCGCAAAACAAGCCCACACCCATATACGCTTGGCGCCAGCCCACGGTCTCGATAAAGTGCTGCATCACCGGCGGCCAAATCGTGCCCGAGAGGTAATTACCACTGGCGCAAATTGCCACCGCCACGCCGCGTCGCTTGGCAAACCACAGTGCGGTGTCGGCCATCAAAGGGGCAAACGCAATCGAGCTGCCCAGCAGCCCGATCAACACACCATGCGCCAGCGCGAAACCCAAAATACCGGTGGACATAGATGCCAGCACAAAGCCCAGGCCCATAGCGCATGCAGCGAATACCAGGGGTCGGAACAAACCGTATTTGTCTGCCATGCGGCCCATCAAAATACCACCCGCGCCAAAGCCGATCATGAGCAGCGTATAGGGCAGGGCAGACTCTGCGCGGCCAATGCCAAACTCGGCTTGGACGGCGGGAATAATCACCGGCACCACCCACATGCCCAGATTGCCCAGTGTCATCATCAGCAGGCAAATGCCTAGCCGGAACCAGGCGTAGGGGGAATCAACTAAATCATCGCCGGCGTCTAGCGCCGTAGGGGCTGAGGCTGCTTCAGGGGGAAGTGGGGGCGTAGTCACGCGCCATTATGAAGCAGACCCACCGCGCCAAAATTCTTCTTTGAGGCACGCCTGCAAAAACCAATATTGCGTCCTTGCGAGGCCTGCGCCTGCGGCAATCCATGACTTTGTACCCAGCGCCAATTAATTCCCGTAAAAAACGTATTCGTCTCCAGCGCCTAATTTTTGCTTCAGGTTTTTATCGATGGCAATCGGCCCCGCGCCCAGGGAGGGCCACATGGGTTTGCTTTGGGTCTTGTCCCAGGCCATCAAATCGACCTTCATACGCGCTACGCGGTCTGGGTCAGACGCGGCCAGGTTATTCTTTTCGGTAGGGTCTTTGGCCAGGTCAAACAGCCAGTCTTTTTTGGGTTGCTCAGAGACTTGCAACTTCCAGTCCCCTGACCTCATCACGCGGTAGGTGTCGGTGCGCCAGAAAATACTCTCGTGCGGGCGCCCGCCTGCTTTGCCTTGCGCATAGGGCAGCAGGTTCACGCCATCGATAGGCCGGTCTTTGGGTTCCGTCACTCCGGCTGCAGCTGCGGCCGTCGAAAAAATATCGAAGTGGTTTACCGGTGCATTTACCTGCGTACCTTTGGGGATGCCTGCAGGCCAGCGCATAAAGAAAGGCACATGGATACCGCCTTCAAAGAAGGTGGCTTTCCAGCCGCGATAGGGCGAGTTGATGCCATCCAAGCCAATGTAATGCGCACCGCCGTTGTCACTGGTAAAAATCACCAGCGTGTTGTCGTCCACCCCTTGGTCTTTGAGCGACTGCAAGACCCGCCCTATATTGCGATCTAGCGAGCGGATCATGGCGGCATACACACGCATAGTGTGGTCCGGAATAAAGCCCAGCGCGTCATAGTCTTCGCGCGTGGCCTGCAAAGGCGTGTGCGGCGCGTTATAGGCCAGGTACATAAAAAAGGGCCGGTTCTTATTGGCCTGCACCACCTTCACGGCTTCGTCCGTTAGGTAATCGGTCATGTACTTGGGCGGCTGAAACACTTCGCCAGCGTTATGCCGTATGCCCCAGGGCGCGGCGGCCCAGAGAAATTTATCTATCAAATCAAACTCCTGCTTGGAGTTCACTACGTTGGGGCTGTCTTCCGGCAGGAACATCGAACCTCCGTGCAACAGTGACAGCGACTCATCAAAGCCATGTGCATACGAGCGGAACTGGGGGCTATCGCCCAAATGCCATTTGCCCAGATGCACGGTGTGATAACCCGTGCTCTGCATTAATTTGGCAATCGTGATTTCGGTGGTGGGCAGGCCCATGTCTTCGTAGGCAATCAGGTCCGCTTCGCGCTCCGGGTGGTACACAGCGGCAGGCCAGCCTTCGCGTGGTTCGGTCTTGGTGATCACCTTCATAAACTGCTTGGGCGTGGGCGTGAACTCAAAGCCAAAGCGCGTGGCATAGCGCCCCGTCATCATGGATGCGCGCGAGGGTGCACAGGTGGCATTGGCCGAATAGCCGTTACGAAAGTCCACGCCTTCGCGGGCGATGCTGTCGATATGGGGCGTGGGCACTTTGCCGCCCGCGATGCCGCCGCCGTTGAGGGTGATGTCGTTAAAGCCCAGGTCATCGGCAACGATCAAAATCACATTGGGGGGGCGCTTGCCAGAGCTCGCTGCGGCGTCCGCCGGACCGGCTTTCCAGTTCACTTCCTGCGTGGGCCCGTAGTTCTGTCGCATCACGAATTTCACGTACAAAAGCAATGCGCCACTGGCGCCGCCAATGGCATACAACCCGGCCCCCGCCAGCAGCAGGAAGGCCAGTAGTCCGATGGCTATGCGTTTGATCATGCTCTAACTCCTCATTTTTATTGCGTTCTATGTGCACCTGCCGCGCGCCATGAGCAATTGGTTGCTACAGCAAATCTCGATGCTTAAATCCTCTTGTATTATGGCCTCGCCTATGTAAACGAACGACCCGTGACGGGCACCAAGGAGACACTTGTATGCAGATTGAAAACGCCCAAGTCCCCAGCGCCGCGCAAATGAAGGCGGCCTTGCTGCGCGACGATGGTAGCGAGATATACATGCTCAATTTGCTCAAGTTTCGCGATAAAGCGGTCTATGCCGATGGTCGCCCAAGTGACTTGACCGGTCTGCAGGCCTATAGCATCTATGGCCGCGCCATGACGGGCATGGTGATGCAAGCGGGTGGCAAGCTGGTCTATGTGGGCAAGGTGCGCGGCCTCTTGGTGGGCGGTGGGGATGCGCAGTGGGACCAGGTTGCGATCATGATGTACCCCTCTTTTAAAGTCATGGCCGCTATTACGGGTTCGCAGGCCTATGCGGACATCCATATCCACCGCGAAGCCGGCTTGGCCGGGCAGGTGTTGATAGAAACCGTCAAGCCCTAGGGCGCGTCAGCGTCAGCCCGTCATCGCGAGGAGCGCAGCGACGTGGCGATCCAAAGGCGGACGTATCCCGATTTTTATGTAAAGAGGCCGATGGCAGTCTGCGAAAACTCAAATCATATTTTTGCGCTTGTTCTCAATTTGAATGCGCAAGGCCGCCATCATCAATTCGGCATTGGCTAAATAAGGATTGACTTTGCTGGCACGCTCCATCAGCGCAAGCGCGCGCTCCGGCTGCGAGCGCTCAGCCAGCATTTGTGCAAAGCCCACCAAAGCACCGAAATGCTGCGGCGTCAGCTCCAGCACCTTTTCGCAATCTTGCATCGACATCTCATAGTCGCCCGCCATGTAATAGATGGTTGCGCGCTTGTTCCAAGCCTCTGCAAATGCGGGCCGCTTGGCAACGATGTCGCTAAACACTTTGATGGCGCCAGCCGTATCGCCAAAGCGCATTTTGTCCACGCCTTGCTGGTACAGCTTGTCGATAGCCGCATCACCCGATTTGCCCCACAGTTGCCATACGGTCGCCAGTGCCACTTGGCGCACTTCGGCTTGGGCATCGTCGAGCAAAGGATACACCGCGTCCGCGTCCTTGGCGGTGCCAAGCTTGGTCAATTGGTACATGCCATGGATGCGCCGCTGCGGCTCAGGATTACCCAGGGCCTTGCGCGCTTGCTGGTAGCTTAGTTTTTCTTCGCTTGCTGCATGGGCGAGTTGAATAGCGCTAAGCGCAAAGGCAAGAGCCAAGCGCAAGAGGGAGGGCAGGGTAAAGCGTAACAAGCTTGACACGGTAGGTCTCCGGGAAATGGAAAAGACAAGCTTACCCGAGGCGCTGCAAAACCTGCAAGCCACTCTGTTAAATTGACATTTCGTAAGGCTATTGCCAGCTTTGTCCGGGACCTAAGGAAGGTCTGCATGAGCCCGTCATCGCGAGGAGCGAAGCGACGCGGCGATCCATCAGCGCAAGCTTGGCAAGCCACCATGGATTGCTTCGCAGCGCTCGCAATGACGGGCCTGGACTAATGCGGATATTCTCTATGTGCCTAGCCCCTTTTTAAGGAAATTCATGCACCCCACCGATTCCCGGGCCCCGTCCGTCAGCAGCAGCCGCCACGGCGCGATCACCGTCATCACACTCTCGCGCCCGGATGTACGCAACGCCGTGGATGCCGACACCGCCCGCGCCCTGTACGCCGCGTTTATCGCGTTTGAGGAAGACGCCGATGCCAAAGTCGCGGTGTTTCATGGCGCCCATGGACATTTTTGCGCCGGCTGGGATTTGAAGGCCGGTGCGCGCATGGCCCGTGACGAGGGCGGCCCGGGCGTCTTAACGAATATGGATTTCGAGCCACTTTCCGGCGCGCAATTAGAGGCCGCACCCACCAACGCACCGCTAGGCCCCATGGGCCCTTCGCGCCTGCTTTTGTCCAAACCGGTGATCGCTGCGGTAAGCGGGGCCGCCGTCGCGGGGGGCATGGAGTTGGCGCTGTGGTGCGATATGCGGGTGATGGAGGAGGATGCTTATTTCGGCGTGTTTTGCCGCCGCTTTGGTGTGCCTTTGATAGACGGCGGCACGGTGCGCCTGCCCCGACTTATCGGCATGGGCCACGCCATGGACTTGATTTTGACCGGGCGTAAAGTACAAGCATCCGAAGCATTGGCCATGGGCCTGGCTAACCGCGTGGTGCCCACGGGTGGCGCACTGGATGCGGCGCTGGCCCTGGCCGAACAATTAGCCGGCTTCCCCCAAGCCACCATGAACGCCGACCGCATGAGCGCCTACCAGCAATGGGACTTGCCCCTGCACCACGCGTTGCACCAAGAGTGGCTGCGCGGGAAAGCCTGTATCGCAGAAGGCTTGCAAGGCGCTGGCCGTTTTGCGGACGGGCAGGGCCGCCACGGCAGCTTCGGCGGCTAGATTACAAAGGCAAAAACCCACTCTCACGCCGCATGGCGGCATGTTCGTCATCGCTGAGCAAGCGCATCAGCAAATGCGCTGAAACCCGGCGCTGCGCGGCGCTGCAGACCCCGGCGGTATAGACCGTTGCCAACTCAAATGCCGACGGTAAATCGGCCACCAGTTGCACGCCTTGCGTGATCAAAATTTCTGTCACTTGTGTGCAGCCTATCGGGTGGGCGTCAGCGCTGGCAGCCATGGCTGTCATCGCCGCATTGCCATTGGGGAAAGGCCGCACGCGCGCTGCCACGGTATCCTCTATCCCGAGTTGCTGCATTACTTTTTTGAAATGGATACCGGCCGTGGCCAATTGCGGATCGGGCATGTAGATCGCATCTGCGGCCAGCAGCGCTGCGCGCAGGCTATCGGCGTCATGCACTGGCGGCAGCATGGTGCCTTGTTTGACCGCAATACCGGTCTTGACCGTACCCAGATCAGTGATGCCATCGGGCCGCACGGTGCCTGCCTGCATCAATTGCGCGATCAGTGGCCGCGTCAGTATCAACAGGTCGCAGGGCGCGCCCTCGGCCAGCTTTTTTT
>CANJXV010000159.1 GCA_947478935.1 Comamonadaceae bacterium | reverse complement strand
GTCTAATTGGCAAGCTCAATATCCCTGATTGAGCTTGCCTATGGACAAGGCTTTATGCAAAGAGCGCTTCAAAACCGCCTTCGGGCTCAAAGCGCTTGTTGCGCCAGAACAATTGCAGCGGGCCGGGCAGGGCGCGCTGGGCCACCGGGTGGCGCGCATGGCCGGGGTAGCAGATGACGCGCTCGTCGTTCTCATGGTAGGCCTCGGGCATGATGACCGGCGGCCTGCTGGCGCGGGCCGCTTCCAGGGCCTGCGCTGCACTTTGGTAGCGCGATAAGTGCGCCAGGCTCATGATTTGGGGTGGCGCCAGCTCAATCTCGCGATCCCAATACTGCTCCAGCGCCACGCGCGGACGCAGCCAGGCGCTTTCGGTGGCTTCAAAGTCATCATGTGCTGCGTGCTGGCCCGCGGGCATCACCGAGATAAAAAATCGGGTGTCAAAGCGCTTATTCGTCACCGAGGGCATACGCGGCGTAATCCAGCGCGACCAAGGGTGTACCGCCAGGGTTTGCAAGCGCAAGCGGCCGCTTTCTAATCGCTGGTGAAAGTCGCTGCCTTTGGCTGCACCGGCCAGCTCTGGCTTGGTTTGATGGCTCTCGCTTTGCCCGTTTTGCGCAAACAACACCCCTGCTTCTTCATAGGTTTCCCGCAGCGCGGCGATAAATAGGCCGCAGGCAGTGGCCGGGGCGGTGTCAGGTTCGCCCAAAGCCGCGTGCAGTTGCTGCGGACTTTGGTCCAGGTAGGCCTGGTGGCCCGGCGCGTTGTCGGCGGCGTCCATCTTGCCGCCGGGAAACACATAGGCGCCACCCAAGACGTCCGACAAGCCGTGGCGCTTGACCAAAAACACCTCGGGGCCGTGGGCGCTGTCGCGCAAGATGACGACGGTGGCGGCATCGCGGGGTGGGGCGGTGGGGATTTCGGAGTTCAGTTCCATAGTGTCGCTTTAGTTGCGTGCGGTGGCATTGCAGCCCAAAGGCTTGCAGTAGAGTTGGCGGCTCAGCTGCCCAGGGTGCGCAGCGCCTTTTTTATGCAGGACATCTTATGCCGATAAATTTCAAAGACCGTGTAGCGATTGTGACTGGCGCGGGAGGAGGTTTGGGTCGCTTGCACGCCTTGGCCCTGGCCGCGCGCGGTGCCAAAGTCGTGGTTAACGATTTGGGTGGCGCGGTCGATGGCTCGGGCAGCTCGGCCAGCGCAGCGGAGGCGGTGGTGGCCGAAATCCGTGCTGCGGGCGGCACGGCCATGGCCAATAGCGCGTCGGTAACCGATTTCGCGGCGGTGCAAGCCATGGTGCAACAGACCATGGACTCTTGGGGCCGCATCGACATCTTGGTGAATAACGCAGGCATCTTGCGCGACAAGAGTTTTTCTAAGATGGAATTGGATGACTTTCGCCTAGTCATGGAAGTGCATTTGATGGGCGCGGTGCATTGCAGCAAAGCCGTTTGGCCGCACATGATTGCGCAAAAATATGGTCGGATCTTGATGACTACTTCCAGCAGCGGCCTGTACGGCAATTTCGGCCAGAGCAACTACGGTGCGGCCAAGATGGCCCTGGTCGGCCTGATGCAAACGCTGTCCATCGAAGGCGCAAAAAACAATATCCATGTGAACTGCCTGGCCCCCACTGCTGCCACGCGCATGACCGCTGGTTTGATGCCCGAGCCGGTGCTGGCCGCTTTGCAGCCCGAGGCCGTGGTACCCGCCATGCTGGTGCTGGTGGCCCAAGACGCACCCACCCGCACCATTTTGTGCGCCGGTGCTGGCAGCGTGGAGGCGGCGCATATCACCTTGAGCGAGGGTAGCTGGATCGGTTTGGGCGAGGGCGCTGACGAGCGTTTGCAGGCGCAATTGCCTGAAGTGGTGGCGACCACTAAATTCCACATCCCTGCCAGTGGCGCATCCCAAGGCGCACACGAAATAGGCCGCGCCGGACGGCATCTGCGTTGAGCGGCGCGCAAGCGCCGTGCCATAGCGCCAAAAGCGGGTGCTTGCGCGCTTGTGCGCCAATTCCCTTGCTGCGCGCTCTTGCAATTAGGGCCGGTCACCCCAGCTAAACCCTACTGTGCTACCTTCAGTACGAGAGAAAAACGAAAAGGGCCAACTGGCATGAGTGAAAGCAATTGGGCCCGTGAAGGCTTTCCGGCGCAGCAACTGCGCGGAATTAGGCGGGGTATAGAAAAAGAAAGCCTGCGCTCGCTCAGCAGCGGCGCGCTGGCTGCCACGCCGCACCCCAAAGCATTGGGCTCGGCCTTAACGCATCCGCACATCACCACCGATTTCAGTGAATCCCAAATCGAGTTAATCACCGGCGTCCATGTGGGCATTGAAGATTGCCTGGACGAACTGCGCCGCGTACAAAATTTCACGCTGGCATCTATGGGCGAGGAAATGCTGTGGGTCTCCAGCATGCCCTGCGGCTTGCCCGCCGATGACGCGATACCGCTGGGCCAATACGGCAACTCCAACGTGGGCCAGGCCAAAACCGTGTACCGAAGCGGCCTGGGCTACCGTTATGGGCGGCGTATGCAAACTATTTCGGGCATCCACTACAACTGGTCTTTGCCCGATGTATCCAGCCAAGACTATTTCGCGCTGATCCGCAATTTCCGCCGCCATGCGTTTTTGCTTTTGTATTTGTTTGGTGCCTCGCCTGCTGTGTGTTCCACTTTTGTGCAAGGCCGCAGCCATTCCTTGCAAGAACTACACCCTGGCACTATGGGGCTGCCTCATGCCACTTCGCTGCGCATGGGGCGCCTGGGCTACCAAAGCGATGCGCAAAGCGCGCTGGCCGTTAGCTACAACAGTCTTGAAGGCTATGCCGCTTCACTGCACCAAGCACTGACCGAACCCTATGCGCCCTATGTGGACATCGGCGTGCGCAATGCCGATGGCAGCTTCAAACAATTGGCGACCAGTTTGCTGCAAATTGAAAACGAGTTTTACGGCACCATTCGGCCCAAGCGAGTCATCTTCCAGGGCGAGCGTCCTTTGCACGCGCTTCGTGAGCGCGGCGTGGAATATGTGGAAGTGCGCCTGATGGACCTGGACCCCTTCGAGCCCGTGGGCATTCGCGCCTCTACCCTGCGTTTTTTAGATGTGTTTTTACTGCACTGCCTGAGCCAGCCCAGCCCAGACGACACACCTGTCGAAATCGCCGCCATGGCGCTCAACCAGCAATCTGTGGCCGAGCGGGGTCGCGAACCGGGCCTGCAATTGCAGCGTGGCGATGCGATGGTCAGCTTGGCCGAATGGGGTCTGGACATCGTGGCCCAGTTGCGCCCACTAGCCCAGTCGCTGGACCAGGCCCATGGCGGTAGCGATTACGCGCAAGCGGTCGAGCTGGCGCAGCATGGCTTGACGCACCCAGACAGCTTGCCTTCGGCACGCGTTCTGCACGCCATGCGCGAGGAACATGGCGGATCGTTTTCCGCTTTTGTGCGCAGCCTGTCGGAGCAAACCAAAGCGCAGGAACTGTTCCGCACCTTGGCGGCGCACGATCTGGCGCACTTCCAGCAATTGGCGCAGGCTTCCCTAGAGCGGCAACGCGAAATCGAAGCGGCAGATACGCTACCTTTTGACCGTTATTTGCAGCATTACCTGTCGCCTGAGCGTTTGGGGCGGCCCAAGACATCGTAGATTACTGATTGCGGACGGCTGGACCGAGGCGATCCGTGGCTGCATGCCTGCAGGGATCGCCGAGTCGCTTCGCTCCTCACGATGACTGCACGCCCACCAACGGCAGCCGCAGCCGCAGTCGCAGCCGGCAAAGTACCGGACAATCGCGCATTCCCCTAGGTATAGAGAACAAGAACATGGCGATACAGTGGTTTCCCGGGCATATGCACCTGACGCGCAAAGCCATTGGCGAGCGCATCCGGGAGATTGACGTGGTGATCGAGCTGCTGGACGCGCGCCTGCCGGGCTCCAGTGCCAACCCCATGCTGGCCGAGCTTACGCGCGGTAAACCGGCGCTCAAGGTGCTCAATAAGCAAGACCTTGCCGACCCGGCGCATACCGCCGAATGGCTGACCCATTACAACGCCATGCCCGGCGTGCGCGCGCTGCCGCTGGACGCGGGCATGACCACACCGGCGCGCGCCCTGGTCGAGGCCTGCCACCAACTCGCGCCCTTGAGGGGCGGCATGGCCAAACCCATGCGCGTGCTTATTTGCGGCATTCCTAACGTGGGCAAGTCCACGCTGATCAATACCCTTAAAGGCAAGCGCGCTGCCAAAACCGGCGACGAGGCCGGGGTTACCAAAGCCGAGCAGCGCATCACCATCGCCGATGATTTTTATCTGTATGACACCCCTGGCGTTTTGTGGCCGCGCATCATCGTCGCTAAAAGCGGCTACAACCTGGCCGCCAGCGGCGCCATCGGGCGCAATGCCTTTGACGACGAAGAAGTGGCGCTCGAACTCCTGGACTACCTGCGCCAACACTACCCACAAGCGCTGGCGGCGCGCTACGGCCTGCTTGACGCCAACGCGCTGACTGACGAGCAAGTGCTGGACGGCGTAGGCCGCAGGCGCGGCGCCTTGCAATCGGGTGGCCGGGTGAATTTGCAAAAGGCGGCCGAAATCGCTATCCACGACTTTCGTAGCGGTGCCTTAGGCCGCATCAGCCTAGAAACTCCGGATGAATTTGCCCAATGGTTAGCTGCGGGTGAAAAGCTGGACGCCGAGCGCCAGGTCAAAAAAGACGCTATCGAGCAAGCGCGGTTGATTCGTCTGAAAAAAATCCCTCGCCCAGTGCGGGTGGATGAGCCAGACGAAGCTTCGGATTAAGGCCGTCGGCATGGCTTAGCCAAGGCAGCGATGGCGGGCGCATCGCGGCGCAGCCCGGTTGGACTGCCAGCCCCCTATTGCCTAGACGATCTGGATACCCGTCGTCGGCACTTGCGGCCCGCGGCCCGGCTTGCAGCGAAGCGTTACCGGCCAAGCGCGCTATAGTGAAGTCAAAATTTAAACCACACCGGGCGCTGGCCCATCTGGCCCCGTATTCAAAAGCGAGCACAACATGAAATTGACGCCCGAGCAATTAGCCCAGTTCGACCGTGACGGTTACCTCTTTTTCCCTAGTCAGTTTTCCCCAGAGGAGACGCAAGCCCTGCTGGACGCGGTGCCCGAGCTCTACGCCAAGCGCGACGCTTTCAACGTCCGCGAAAAAGGCCGAGACTCAGTGCGTACCAACTTTGCGGCGCATATGGTGAGCAAGCCATTTGGCAAGCTCGGTCGCCATCCGCGCATGATCGAACCGGTGGAAATGTTGCTGGGCGAAAAGCTGTACATGCACCAGTTCAAGATCAACGGCAAGATGGCTTTTGAAGGTGATGTGTGGCAATGGCACCAGGACTACGGCACCTGGCTCAACGACGACATGATGCCTACCGAGCGCGCCATGAATGTCGCGATTTTTCTGGACGATGTGAACGAGCATAACGGCCCTTTAATGTTCATACCCGGCAGCCACAAACGCGGCGTGGTTGCGGCCAAGCACGACTTGTCCACCACCAGCTACCCGCTGTGGACCGTGGACAATGAACTCATCACCACCTTGGTGGAACGCGCTGGCGGCAAAAACGGTGGCATCGTCAGCCCCAAAGGCCCAGCGGGCTCCATGATTTTGTTTCACAGCTGCCTGGTCCACGCGTCCACCAGCAATCTTTCGCCCTGGAACCGCGTGGCGGTGTATTTGAGTCTGTGCGCAGTGAGCAACCACATCCGCCGCCACAAGCGCCCCGAATACATCGCCCACCGCGACTTCACCCCCATCGAATGCCTGCCGGACGATTGCCTCCTTAAAGACTACCCCGTTGATTTGCCCTGGAAAGACGGTATGCCCGGCAGCGCGCTGCAGACTTCCACCGTGCCTTTTGACGAGCAGAAAGCTGCCGCATGAGCTTGTTTGCCAAACTCCAGCAACGCCAGGCCGAGGGCCGTCCCATCCGCGTCGGCCTGATCGGCGCGGGCAAATTCGGCTCCATGTATTTGGCGCAAATTCCGCGCACGCCCGGCGTG
>CANJXV010000158.1 GCA_947478935.1 Comamonadaceae bacterium | reverse complement strand
CGCAACAGCGCTCCGGTGAATCCTTGTTACTGGCCCAGGCCGGTTTATTGACGGCTGTGGGAGATACTTTGCTGGCCGCGCAGGCCGGTCGCTTGCTCGGTTTGAATCCACAAAATGGAACGCTGCGCTGGGATGTGCAAGTGGCCAGCGGGCGCGGTATCAATGAGGTCGAGCGCCTGGCTGATTTGGTCTCGGGCCACAGCCGTGTCGCAGATTCGGTATGTTTGCGTGCCTTTCAGTACGCTGTCTCCTGCGTGGACGCGCGGACCGGTCGCAGTGTGTGGAATAAACCCGCGTCTGGCGCTTCGGGCATCGGTGGTGATGCCCAAACTGTGTTCGGCACTGAGAGTGATGGCAAAGTAATCGCTTGGCGCCGTGCAGATGGCGAAAAACTTTGGACCAATGAGAAATTGCGCTTTCGCAGCGTGACCGGCCCGACCTTGGCGGGCGGCGCTTTGCTATTGGGAGATGGGGATGGCAACGTCCACTTTCTTTCTCCAACCGACGGCAAGCTGTTAAACCGCCTCAGCACCGATGGCTCCCCAATTGTTTCTGCGCCTTTGTGGCTTGCTTCGACCTGGGTGGTAATCACCGAGCGCGGTAACGTCATCGGGTTCAGGGCGCAATAGGCCCTAGGGGCCCGCACTGCATGAAACCGGTTATCGCTCTGGTGGGTCGACCTAACGTAGGTAAATCCACCCTTTTCAATCGCCTTACCAAGACGCGTGACGCTATTGTTGCCGACTTTGCCGGGTTGACCCGTGACCGCCATTACGGCAATGCCAAGCATGGTAAGCAGGAAATTATCGTGGTCGATACCGGCGGTTTCGAGCCCGATGCGGCGACCGGCATCTTCAAAGAGATGGCCAAGCAGACCCGCCAAGCCGTGGCCGAAGCCGATGCAGTGCTATTTATCGTAGATGCCCGTGGCGGCGTGTCGGCGCAGGACCACGAGATTGCCAGATACCTGCGCCGTCTGGGCAAGACCAGTTACGTCGTGGCCAACAAAGCCGAAGGCTTAACCGAGAGTTCGCAGTTTGGCGAGTTTTATGAGCTGGGGCTCGGTGGGGTGATCGCGGTGTCGGCAGCCCACGGGCAAGGCATTCGTGCGCTTATGGACCAGGTGATGGCGCCATTCGCGCCAGACCCCGATGCGCCAGAGCCCGAAGAAGGTAATCCTGGGGCGATCAAACTGGCGGTAGCAGGGCGTCCGAACGTGGGTAAATCCACGCTGATAAATACCTGGCTGGGCGAAGAGCGTTTAGTAGCTTTTGATTTGCCGGGCACCACGCGCGATACGATTTCTATCCCTTTTGAGCGCAGCGGCCAAAAATTTGAACTTATCGATACTGCGGGTTTGCGCCGCAAAGGCAAAGTATTTGAAGCGATTGAAAAGTTTTCGGTGGTCAAGACCTTGCAAGCAATTGAATCGGCCAGCGTGGTTTTGCTGTTGATCGATGCAATTGAAGGCGTGACCGACCAAGACGCCCATATTGCCGGCTACATCTTGGAGTCCGGGCGAGCCGTGGTGGTTGCGGTCAATAAATGGGATGCGGTGGACGAGTACCAGCGGGAGCTGGTCAAACGTTCGATGGAAACCCGTTTGGGATTTTTAAAGTTTGCCGCCTTGCATTTAATCTCTGCGCGAAAGCGCCAGGGCCTCGGACCGGTATGGGATTCAATTGCGCAGGCGCACCGTGCGGCTAATTGCAAAATGCCCACGCCTGTGCTGACGCGTTTGCTCCTGGAAGCGGTGCAGTTTCAGACGCCCAAGAAAACCGGTATGTACAGGCCAAAATTGCGTTATGCCCATCAGGGCGGCATGAATCCGCCCATTATTGTGGTTCATGGTAATTCGCTCGAACACGTGACAGAGGCCTACAAGCGCTTTTTGGAAGGGCGTTTTCGCAAGGAATTTAATTTGGTGGGCACGCCATTGCGTATACAAATGAAGTCCGCTGCCAACCCCTTTGCCGACAAGGATTGACTAATTGGGGCTTGGCCTTGAGCCCATAAATTGATCTACATGCCTGAGAATCCCTTGCCAATGTGGTATCTTCCACCGGTCTTACTACTTTCAACACGGAAAATATCGTGAACAACAAAAGTCAACTTCTTCAAGACCCTTTTCTTAATGCCTTGCGCCGGGAACACATCCCAGTTGCGGTTTACCTCGTCAACGGTATCAAGCTGCAGGGACAGATTGAATCCTTTGACCAGTACGTGGTTTTGCTGCGTAATACCGTGACCCAAATGGTTTACAAGCATGCGATTTCAACTATCGTGCCCGGACGTGCAGTCAATTTCGCACTCAGCCCTGCCGATGGCGCTGAAGCACCCTGATAACGTTACAGGGCGGCCCCGCGGGGCTACTACGTACGCAGACCTGATTTGACCTCGCGACAAGCTGACCCGAGCGTGCGCACCATTTTGGTGGGCGTAGATTTAGGGCTTGCGAATTTTGATGCCGCTCTAGATGAATTAGGTCAGTTGGCGCGAACCGCAGGGATGGAGCCGGTAGCCAAAGTGGTTTGCAAACGCCGCGCCCCGGATGCTGCCTTGTTTGTGGGCACAGGCAAAGCGGACGAAATCAAACTACTGGCCCAAAGCTTGGGCGCGCAGGAGGTATTGTTCGACCAAGGCCTCAGCCCCGGCCAGCAGCGCAACCTGGAGCGGCGGCTAGAAATTCCGGTGAACGACCGGACTTTTCTGATCTTGGAAATCTTCGCACAGCGAGCGCGCAGCCACGAAGGCAAGTTACAAGTGGAACTTGCGCGGCTGCAATATCTAAGCACCCGTCTGGTTCGCCGCTGGTCGCATCTGGAGCGCCAGCGCGGCGGTATCGGTAATCGTGGCGGCCCCGGCGAAACGCAGATTGAACTGGACCGGCGCATGATCGCCGCCAATATCAAGCGCACCAAAGAGCAATTAGACAAGGTCAAACGCCAGCGCCAGACCCAGCGCAAGCAGCGCGACCGCCGTGGCGCATTCAATATCTCACTGATCGGATACACCAATGCGGGCAAGTCCACATTGTTTAATGCGCTAGTCAAAGCGCGCGCCTATGCGGCCGACCAACTGTTTGCTACGCTCGATACCACCACTCGCCAACTCTATTTAGGTGAAGCTGAACGCTCGGTATCGCTGTCCGACACCGTAGGCTTTATCCGCGACCTGCCGCACGGGCTGGTGGACGCTTTCCAGGCCACCTTACAAGAGGCCGTGGAGGCCGACTTGCTGCTGCATGTGGTGGATGCGTCCAATCCGGATTACACGCTGCAAATTGAGCAAGTGCAGCGCGTACTGTTGGAGATCGGTGCCGAAAAAGTGCCACAGATATTAGTTTTTAATAAGCTCGACGCCATACCCGAAGCCCGGCTCCCTGTGCAAAGTAGTGACTACTTTGAGCTGGACGGCGAGCAAACCCCCCGTATTTTTCTCAGCGCACAGGCCGGAACCGGGATTGCGCAGTTGCGCAGTTTGCTCGCACATACGGCTGCCGGTAGCCCAGTTTTGGCGCCTGGCCAGCCCCAATCCCCCGTGGTCTATGAGGCCGACTCGTAATTGTGGACAATCCGGAGTTGCACATCGCAAGGTATAACAATGAAATTTTCAATGCCAACGCTTAGTTTTGTCGGAATCGTGGGGCGCTTGCGCGGCATGTTCAATCTCAATGACAGCCGTTGGGGGCGTTCGGATGATGCCAAGTCTCCCGCAGGCGGTGCGCCAGATGGACCCTCTAATCCGCAGGATCCGGCCGGACGGCCTGAAGCCAAGCCCGATACTCGGCCCGAAGCGCCACCCCCTAACAACTCCGCTAACGATCGACCTAGCGCGGGCCAACGCCCCGGCGCGAATACCGGCCCGCCGGATTTGGATGAACTGTGGCGAGATTTCAACCGCAAGCTCAACGGCTGGATAGGCGGAGTCAAGCGCGGTGGCGGTGGCGGACGCGGACCGGGGAGCCCCATTCCGCCGGATTTCAAGAATATTCAGATTGGTGGCGGACTGATTGCGGGCATTGTGGTCCTGATTTGGCTGGCGACCGGCTTTTTCATTGTGCAAGAGGGCCAGCAGGCGGTCATTACACAGTTCGGGCGTTATAAATCCACGGTCAATGCCGGTTTTAACTGGCGCCTGCCTTACCCAATCCAGCGCCATGAATTGGTTTTTGTCACTCAAATCCGTTCTGTGGATGTGGGCCGTGACAATGTGCTCAAGGCCACCGGCTTGCGCGAGTCGGCCATGCTGACCCAGGACGAGAACATACTGGACATCAAATTTGCCGTGCAATACCGTTTGAGCGACGCACGCGCCTTTTTGTTTGAAAGTAAGAACCCGACAGACGCGGTGGTGCAGGCGGCTGAAACCTCGGTCCGTGAGGTGCTAGGCAAGATGAAAATGGACGCGGCGCTGTCCGAGGAACGAGACCAAATCGCGCCGCGCGTGCGCGCCATGATGCAAGAGATTCTGGACCGCTACAAAGTGGGTGTCGAAGTGGTTGCCATCAATTTGCAGCAGGGTGGCGTACGCCCACCCGAGCAGGTACAAGCCTCGTTTGATGATGTGCTCAAAGCCGGACAGGAGCGCGAACGCGCTAAGAACGAGGCGCAAGCCTATGCCAACGATGTGATACCGCGCGCCGTAGGCTCAGCGGCCCGCTTGAAAGAAGAGGCAGACGCTTACAAAGCCAGGGTAGTAGCCCAGGCCCAAGGCGATGCGCAGCGCTTTAGGTCGGTCTTCAATGAATACCAAAAGGCGCCTCAGGTCACGCGGGATCGCATGTACCTCGATGCCATGCAGCAAATTTACACCAACGTCACCAAGGTGCTGGTCGATACCCATCAAGGGGCGACTTTATTAAACCTACCGCTGGAAAAAATACTGCAAATGAATGCTGCCGGTGAACCCCTGGCATTGCCTGCAGCTGCGGCTAATGCAGCGACTGCGCCCCCTACCCCCCTGCCCGCGGCCAACTCGGTGGATCCACGCAGCCGCGAAGCGGCGCGTACCCGTGAGCGCGATGTGCGCTAGGAGAACAGCATGAACCGCATTGGATTTATTATTTCTAGCTTGTTAGTGGTCTTGGCGCTTGCCAGTTCCACCCTGTTTGTGGTGGATCAGCGCCAGTTTGGCGTGGTCTATGCCTTAGGTCAAATCAAGGAAGTCATCACCGAGCCAGGTTTGAATTGGAAGCTGCCGCCGCCATTTCAAAACGTCTCCTATATCGACAAGCGATTGCTTACTCTGGACAGCAGCGATACCGAGCCCATGTTGACCGCTGAAAAGCAGCGCGTCGTCATCGACTGGTATGTGCGCTGGCGTATTTCCGAGCCTACCGAATACATCCGTAACGTCGGCCTGAACGAAGCGGCGGGCGCCAACCAACTCAACCGGGTGGTTCGCAATGCCTTCCAGGAAGAGATCAATAAACGCACCGTCAAAGAGTTACTTTCGCTTAAGCGCGAGGCCTTGATGTCTGACGTCAAGCGTGAGGTTTTGGAGAAAGTTAAGGGCGCCAAGCCTTGGGGCGTGGATGTGGTGGACGTGCGTATTACCCGCGTGGACTACGTGGAGGCGATTACCGAGTCGGTCTATCGCCGTATGGAAGCAGAGCGCAAACGGGTGGCCAATGAATTGCGGTCTACCGGTGCGGCCGAGGGTGAAAAAATCCGCGCTGATGCAGACCGCCAGCGCGAGGTGACGATTGCCAACGCTTACCGCGATGCCCAGAAAATTAAGGGAGAGGGCGATGCCGAGGCAGCCCGTATTTATGCCGATGCCTTTAATCGCGACCCCCAGTTTGCGCAGTTTTACCGCAGCCTGGAGGCTTACAAAAACAGTTTCGCCAACAAGAGCGACGTGATGGTGCTGGACCCTTCCTCCAGCGAATTCTTCAAAGTCTTCCGTAACGGCGGCTCGGGCTCGGCACCGGTAAAAAAATAAGCGGCAGCGTGCCTGCGATTCCCGCTCCCACGGGGGCGGGGCTCGGGTTTGGCCGGTAAAATCGCGTTTTTAACCGCACCCCACTTTATCCATGTCCGCCTGGGTCCT
>CANJXV010000157.1 GCA_947478935.1 Comamonadaceae bacterium | reverse complement strand
TTACCACCGTTAGCCACAGGATATAGACATCGAAGGTAAAACTTTGACGCGCCAAGTACTCCGCATCAAACTTCACCTTTTGGGGAATGGGTAATTCATCGCGCCCGTTGACCTGGGCCCAACCGGTCAAACCGGGTGTCAGGGTATGGACGCCGAGCTCTGTGCGCAGGGCGATCAAATCAGCTTGGTTAAACAGCGCTGGCCGGGGCCCCACCAGGGTCATGTCACCGGCCAAGATACTCCAAAGCTGAGGTAATTCATCCAGGCTGCTTTTGCGCAAAAATGCACCGACGGGCGTGAGCCAGCTTGCAGGGTCACCCAACATATGGGTAGCGACGATTGGCGTGTCCGTGCGCATGGTGCGAAATTTTGGCATCCTGAATATCAGGTTATTGCGCCCGACCCTATCGGACCAATATAAGGCTGGGCCCTTGGAAGTGAGGCGAACGACCATCGCGATGGCTGCTAGGGGCAGGAGAAAAATTAGGGTCGCGATGCTGGTTAGAAATAGGTCAGTGATGCGTTTCATATGAAGTAGCTACCGGTTTGACCCACCATCATGCAAGCTAATGAACTTGTTCAAAAAGGTCACCGTAGTCTGGTGAATTGGTTCAAGTCCAAGGCCACAGACATTCAAAGTGTTTCAATCCCGTTGGTTCAATTAACGTGGCTCAGCAGGAAATCGTCATAGGCTCTGTGCAGACCAACATTGAGCGACGTTCGAGCCGCCCAGCCCAGCGCGTTGAGCTTGCTACTGTCCATCCATTTTCGCGGTGCACCATCGGGCTTGGATTTATCGAAAGTGACTGCACCGGTATAAGCCACGGTCTGGGCCACTGCGTGTGCCACTTCGGCAATCGTCACGTCTGCGCCCGAGCCTACATTGATGTGGCTTTGCATGGGCTGGGTATGCGCCTGATAGGTGGCCAAAGGCAACTGCATCACAAAGACGCTGGCCGCAGCCATATCGTCCACGTACAGAAACTCGCGGCGCGGTGTGCCCGTACCCCAGATGACTACCTCGGGCGCTCCGCTTATCTTGGCTTCATGAAAACGGCGGATGAGCGCGGGGATCACATGGCTGTTTTCCGGATGGTAGTTATCGCCCGGCCCGTAGAGATTGGTTGGCATGACGCTGCGATAGTCCCTCCCATACTGGCGGTTGTAGCTCTCGCACAGCTTGATACCGGCAATTTTGGCCACGCCATAGGGCTCGTTGGTGGGCTCTAGCATGCCAGACATGAGCGCATCTTCGGTCATGGGCTGCGCCGCCAAACGCGGGTAGATGCAACTTGACCCCAGAAACATGAGCTTTTGCACGCCATTGATGTGCGCTGCATGGATTACGTTTGCCTGCACCATCAAGTTGTCGTAAATGAAGTCAGCGGGGTAGGTGTTGTTGGCATAAATGCCTCCCACTTTTGCTGCGGCCATATAGACCTGGGTGGGACGCTCGGTGGCAAAGAAGTCGTGCACAGCCTGCTGATTGCAAAGGTCTAGCTCGTTGCGCGTACGACTCACGATTTGGCTGGGCAAGACGCCTTGTCCCAGCAGGGTACGCACGATGGCCGAGCCGACAAGGCCCTTGTGGCCGGCGACGAAGTATTTTTCAGTCACGGCGGGTAACTCCTCCACTAGATAAGGGATCGGCTCATTATCCTTAGCCGATACGGTTAAAACTTTGTGCGGACTTAGAGCCCACCAACTCTTTATACAAATCCACGTAGTTCGAAACCATCTTTTCTGCAGTGAAATGGCTCCAGTAACGCTCCTGGGCACGAAGCCCCATTGCTTGCGCTTCCTGCGGGTGGTCTGCAAGTTGCTGCATTGCCTTGTGCAGAGCTATCGGGTCGCTGGGCGGCACCACTAGCCCAGTTACGTTCGCAATATTAATATAGGTCGTGCCGGTACCGATTTCACTAGAAATTAGGGGTTTACGAAACATAGCCCCTTCCAACAAGGAAACCCCAAACGACTCCGATCGCAAGTGCGAGGGAAATACGACCGCATAGCACAGCGTTAGCAATGCTGCCTTGTCTTCCTCCGTCAAATACCCTAAAAAGTGAATGTTCTTCAGCCCTAGGTTTTCTGCCTGCTGCTTTAATTCAGACTCGATCGGGCCGGCACCTGCAATCACGATTGGGAAATCGAGCCCTTTGGCCGCTTCAATCAGAATATGCAGCCCCTTGTAATACCGCAGCACACCTACAAACAAAAAGAACTTGGGGCCCAGCCTTTCCGCCCACGCAGACATACTTGAAGCGGTCGGCACCGGGTAGGTCGATTTATCCAGTCCATAGGTAATCACCGAAACCTTGTCCGAAAATTTTTGCAGTACTTCGCTAGTTTGAAGGTAATTGGGCGATGACGCCACGATGCGCTTGGTACTGCCCAAAAATGCATTCATCAAAGGACGATACACCCGCAATAGATTTTTTTGTCGCACCACATCCGAGTGGTAAGTTACAAGCGACGGCTTTTTCACGCGGGTCGCAAAATGCACCAAGTCCATGAGAGGCCATGGAAAGTGGTAATGAATCAAGTCAGCCTGCTGTGCCAGCTCAGAAAATCGGGCGAACGCAGAGAAGGAAAACCCGGTGGACGCCAGATGAAAATTCAGCTTGGCACGGTGATTACGGTAACCGTCGTAATCAAAGCTTCTTTGGTCTGTACCCTGCGACAAGGCCAAGACATCGCTCTCAATCCCGTACTGGCTCGCGCCCCGGCACAGCTGGTTGATGACCTGCTCTATCCCACCCCGAGTCTCGGGAAGCGCAGTCTTAAAAAAATGTAAAACCTTCACAATCTAGGCGGTCATTATTTAGTTATCTAGGCCACAACGGATTGGTAAACCTTCAGCGTCTTGGTGGCGCAAGCATGCCAGGTGAACTCTTGCGCACGCACAAGCGACTTTTCTTTGAAGGCCAGCCAGGCAGACTCGTCCTGCACTAAGTGGCTCATGGCGTGACACAGAGCCACATCATCCAACGCTTGGACCATTATCCCCGCATTGCCAACCACCTCCGGGAGGGATGAAGCGTCCGAACAAATGACGGGGGTGCCACAGGCCATGGCCTCTAGCGGTGGCAAACCAAAACCTTCGTAGATCGACGGATAAACCAGCGCGCGCGCAGCCGCCATTAGTGACACCAGATCAGCGCGCGAAACGTAGCCTAGCTGACGCACTTGCCCGGCCTGAACCATGGGCGCCATCTGGCGCTCCAAGGCGCTGGTATGCCAGCCCTTCATGCCAATAAGCACCAATGGATACCGCGCGCGCACATCTGGGGGCAACTGCTGGTAAGCGAGCAGCGCAGTGGCCAAATTTTTGCGCGGCTCCAATGTGCCTACCGCCAAAAAGTATTGGCCATGTGCCAGCCCGTACTTTTCTCGGGCCAAACGGGTCTGGGCCGCGGTCTGTGGTGTAAAGGTGGCATCCACGCCAAGGGGAATCGCTGTCACGAAATCGGATGCCAAGCCAAAAGTCTCAAGCAACTCCTGCTTGACGGACTGGGCATCGGTGATGATGGCGCTGGCCTGACGTAGCCCCGCTTCGAAGTAGCGATTCATCGCGCGAACGCGCTCTGGTGGGTGTGTTTCGGGGTAGCGGATCCAAGACAGATCATGCACCGAAATGACCGTGGGGCCATCAAAGCGCAAGGGTAATATATTGGGCTCGTGGTACACATCAAACCGCGATGGACTGGCGTGCCGAGCGAAGCGATTGTTTTGCACCCAGCGCCGCAACTCGTATGAGTAAGGAATGTGGCGCCGCAACCAAGGTAAGGCGGCCGCCGCCGAAGCAGACACTCCACTTTCTTTTAGCTGCTTGTCCCAAAACGCACCGTAAAAATAATCGAACTCCAGGCCGGGCAACTTAGACAAGTTTCTAGCCAAGTGCAAGCCGTATTGGCCAATTCCCGTGAGGGGACTCAATAGGGCTGTGGCGTTGAATGCCACGCGCATATCAGGTGGCCGCTTCCAGCATTTCTTTGAGCATCGTGGGCAATGATGGCTCATTTAGCGTTATCCCATGCTGGCCAAATAAGCGATGCAACTTTCCGGGGTCCCCGCATAGTCGATGTAACTCGTTGGCACGCACAAATGCCGGGTTCACCTCCACGTGCATTTGGTGTTGTGTGAGGCGGGTAAGTTCGTCGATAACGCGCTGCAAGGTATGCGGGCGCCCGGAGCAGACGTTGTACGTCTGGCCAGGCTCGCCAATGTTGAGCAGGTGAAGGTAGGCCGCGCAGACCATGTGGACATCGTTAAATTCACGCTCCACGTGCAGGTTGCCCAGCGCGATACGCGGTGCACGCTTGGCAAAGTGGTCCACCAATTTTGGAATAACAAAGTTAAGGTCGTGGCCTGTGCCGGTGTAATTAAAGGGCCGGGTGATCACGATTGGCAATCTGTCCATGTAGGTGCGGGCCATTCCCTCCATGGACAGCTTACTCATGGCATAGTGGTTTACCGGCGCCGTTGCCTGCGCTTCACTGATGGGCGAAGCTTCGCAATTGCCATACACATTGGCACTGCTTGCCAGCAAGATTTTTTTCGGCGGGGCGGGCAACTGTGCCAGCGCTGCAAGTAAGTTGGTGGTGCCCACCACATTGACTGCGTAAAAGGCAGCATCGTCCGCATGCCCCACAAAGCTGATACCCGCCAAATGTACTACCGCGTCTGGCGCGGCCTTGAGCACCTCGGCGCTTAGGGCGGGCTTGTCCGTTAAGTCCGCCAGTAGCGGCTCCACCGTGTGGCCTAAGGCCTGCGCGGCCTTTAGAAAATGGCGCCCAGTGAAGCCTATTGCGCCAGTCAGCAGAATCTTCAAAACGAAAATCCGGCCTGGTTACGTCGTAAGTCCGCTTGGACCATCATCTGGCACAGCTGCTCTAGCGTAGTCTGTGGCTCCCAGCCCAGCTTGGCTTTGGCCTTAGACGGGTTGCCAATCAGCAGCTCCACTTCGGCGGGCCGGTAGAACTTGGGGTTGATACGCATCACGGTCTTGCCGGTAGCTATGTCGACCGCAGTCTCGGACTCTGCGGTGCCACGGAACTCGACGGCAATACCTGCGCCCTTGAAGGCCATTTGCACAAAATCACGCACCGTCTCAGTACGGTTGGTGGCCAACACAAAGGTATCTGGCTCGTCGGCCTGTAGCATGCGCCACATACCCTCCACATACTCCTTGGCATAACCCCAGTCGCGCTTGGCGTCGATGTTGCCAAGCTCCATGCAGTCCAACTTACCCAGTTTGATTTTGGCCACACTGTCTGTAATCTTGCGGGTCACGAATTCTTGCCCGCGCAGCGGCGACTCGTGGTTGAACAAGATACCGCTAGAACCAAAAATACCGTAGCTCTCACGGTAGTTAACCGTCATCCAGTGGGCATACAGCTTGGCTACGCCGTAGGGGCTTCGGGGATAAAACGGCGTCTCTTCAATCTGGGGAATGGCTTGGACCTTGCCAAACATCTCAGAAGTGGATGCCTGGTAGAAGCGAATTTTTGGATTAACCAAACGGATCGCTTCCAACAAGTTCAAGGCGCCGATACCCGTAATCTGTGCAGTCGTGCTCGGTTGGTCAAAGCTGACACCGACAAAGCTTTGGGCTGCCAGGTTGTAGATTTCATCGGGCTGCACCTTTTGCACAAGCGCGATGCTAGAACCTAGGTCCGTAAGGTCATATTCCACCAAATGCAGGTTCGGGTGGGTGTGGCCACCAAGGTCATCCAGGCGCCAGAAGTTGACGGAGCTGGTGCGGCGGTAGGAGCCATATACGGTATAGCCTTTGTCCAGTAACAGATGGGCCAAGTAGGCGCCGTCTTGGCCTGTAATCCCGGTAATTAATGCAATTTTACTCATCATAAATAATGTTTTTTTCTAAACTCAGGGATCTTTTAAAAAGGGCGGATTCAAGTTCGAAGCGCAACGCGCTTTAAAGATTGATGGAACACCTCTGAAGGTGTTTTGAATCCAAGTCTTTTCCTCGGTCTGTTATTCAATCTGTTTTGAATCATTGTAATTTCCTCCTCATCAACCGTATTCATCGATCT
>CANJXV010000156.1 GCA_947478935.1 Comamonadaceae bacterium | reverse complement strand
CGAAGGCCAAAGCCCGCCGCGCCTGCCGCAAATGCCGGGCTACCACCTGGTGCGCGAAGACGGCAGCGGCATCAGCATGGTCAACATCGGCGTGGGCCCGGCCAATGCCAAAAATATTACCGACCATATCGCGGTGTTGCGTCCGCACGCCTGGATCATGCTGGGCCACTGCGCTGGGCTACGCAATACGCAGCAGCTAGGTGACTACGTGCTAGCGCACGGCTATGTGCGTGAAGACCATGTACTGGACGAAGAACTGCCGCTGTGGGTGCCCATCCCCGCGCTGGCCGAAATCCAAGTGGCGCTAGAGCAAGCAGTGGCCGATGTGACCGGATTGCAAGGCAGCGCCCTAAAAAGTATTTTGCGCACCGGCACGGTGGCCAGCACTGACAACCGCAACTGGGAACTCCTACCCGATAACCAACCCCAGCGGCGCTTTAGCCAAAGCCGCGCGGTGGCCTTGGATATGGAGAGCGCAACCATAGCTGCCAACGGTTTTCGTTTCCGTGTGCCCTACGGCACCCTTCTATGCGTCAGCGATAAACCACTGCACGGCGAAATCAAACTCCCCGGCATGGCCAACCATTTTTACCGCGCGCGCGTAGACCAGCACTTGCGCATTGGCATGCGCGCCATCGAGCTGATGCGCGAACGCGGGCTGGACCAATTGCACAGCCGCAAGCTACGCAGCTTCGCGGAAGTGGCGTTTCAGTAAGAGGCGCGCGCAGGGCTCTAATTCCGCCACATAGTGCGCGTGAAAAGACCCACCGAGTCCGCGACCTAACGGCGGCAGAACGCAAAGAACTTGATTTCTGAGGCGCCACCAAGATGACCGCCAAAGCATTAAAGCTGATGGTTTTTACCCCCATCGGGCCGTACCAGAAGCCCTGAATTTCATCGGTTTGGCTCGGCGCAAATAATTGGTATAGCTTAAAAGTAGGCCTATATATTTCTGGGATATCGCCTATTTTATGCCAGTCATAGCTTGCAATAACTCGTATTTATTCTTATTATGTAAGCCATGACTGACAATATTCGACTCCCTGATGAATTGGGACACCAACTTCAAACCCGCCGCAAAGCGCTGGGCATGAGCAAGTCCGCGCTGGCGGACAAAGCGGGCAAGGTTCGCGAAGTCATCTACCGGCTGGAAGCGGGTGAAGAGTCCACGGTGTCTTCGCTATTTGCCGTCATGGGTGCCTTGGGCTTGGTGATGCGCGTCGAACACGCCGGCCTGCCGACGGCCAGTGAAGTCGCGGCCAGGTTTATGGAAGACGACGATGCTTCCTGAAAAAATTCGTCAACTGAGTGTGTCTATTGGCGACGCCGAGAATGCCGGCCAGCTGATCCGCGCGTCCACCTACGAATTTCGCTATGTGCAGCCACAAGCTGAGCAAGCCGCGGTGGCCTTGCTGATGCCAGCTTCGAAGCACCTCACTTGGCAAGATGGCGATTTGTTTCCGCCTATGGATCAGAACCTGCCCGAGGGCGACTTGTTCATGAAGATTCGTGAGCTCTTCCCCAAGCAAACCATGACACCCATGCACATGCTGGCGCTGATCGGCCGCAATGGCATTGGTCGCTTGGGCTATAGCTCGCCAGACAGTGCGGTTACGCCCATGCCAAGAACCCTCAGCAAAAATGAATTGTTGAAAACGGCGTACACGCCTGCGGTATTCAACGAACTGGTGGCTGCGTACCTGAGCACCGGGGCAGGCATCGCCGGGATGCAGCCCAAAATCATGGTGCCTGACCAGCCTACCGTACCGATTCCATCGCTTATCGTCAAAGCGGCCAGCGCCGCTTATCCGGGCTTAGCCGCCAACGAATTTCTGTGCCTGACGGCTGCCAAGGAAGCGGGTATTGACACACCAACGTTTGCGCTATCGGACGATGGACAAATGCTGGTGCTGGACCGTTTTGACCTGATTGTTCAAGAGGATGGACGGACAGAGCGCTTAGGGTTTGAGGACATTGCAGCGTTGGCCGGTTTGCGCGTGCGAGATATTTTGTCGGACCGCAAATACCAAGGTAGCTACCAGCGCATTGCAGAACTGATGCGCCAACTACAGCTTCCTAGCGACAACCTGCATCGGTTTTTTGAGCAAGTTGCGTTTTCGGTCATGGTGCGCAACGGCGACGCGCATTTGAAAAATTTTGGTTTGCTTTACCGCTCAGCCCAAGACATATGGCTGGCCCCGATGTTCGATGTGGTAACCACCAGCGTTTACACCTATACCCAATACGCGGGTGGCCCTGAGCTGCAAGACCGCACCTTGGCACTCAAACTGTTTGCGGGCAAAAACCAAACCCGGGCCTATCCCAGCAAAAAAGAACTAGAAGACTTCGGACAACGCATCTGCGGCATCAGCCAACCTGCGCGAACACTGGAGCGTATTGCACAAGCCATGCAAGACACCATGAAAAAAACGGCTGGCGATACACGTGTGCCCGACGCCTTGAGGACGAAAATGGCAGAGGCTTGGGAGTGGGGGTATGGTTATGCGAAGTAGGAGTTGGAACGTAGCAGTTCTTTATACCGAGTGGAAGAGCAACTGGTACAGAGCCTTCAACCTACATCAACAATCGCCTCCGGCGTTCGAAGCGCAATACGCAGCAACGTCCGGGCTGCGCCCGATGGTTCGCGGCGACCTTGCTCCCACTCTTGCAAAGTGCGCACCGACACCCCAAGCAACTTTGCAAATGCAGCTTGCGATAGGCCCACCTTCATACGCGCTTCAGTAGCCGCCGATACCGCCACTTTTGTCACGCGTCCTTCGCCACGCCGGGCTTGGCGAATCGACTCCAGCAAATCGACTTCAAACGCTGTCATACCTTCATTTTTCAACTTGCTATTTTTTGTCATAGGTTTATTCCTCATAGAGTTGGGCTAGGCTAAGCAGAAAAGCAGCGGACAAATTCTCGTGCTCCGCTTTGGCATAAACAATGAGAAGCACTACTTCACCCAGGGAGGTGCGTAGCATGTAAATCACCCGTGCTCCGCCGCGCTTACCCATCCCGGAGCGTGCCCAACGCACTTTGCGCAAACCGCCGGTTGCCGCAATCACGTCACCAGAATCGGGATGTTCTGCGAGCCACGAAACAAATTCTTCTCGCTCCAGTTCGCTCCAAACCTTGCTTGCGTAACGCAAGAAAACCGGGGTTTCTATGACCGTGAGCATGGAATAGATTGTACGTCAATGACGTATTTATACACCCGCATCATTTGCACCTGCAAGTTCTACCTACAGTGATACGTCACACCAATCCACGACAATCCCTCCCCATGCCCCACCCCACCCCCAGTACCCCGCTGTTTTCCGCGCAGCATTTATCCAAGCGCTTTGGCGCCAACACCGTGGTCGATGACTTGTCATTTGAGATTGCGCCAGGCGAATGCCTAGGGGTGATCGGGCCTAATGGCGCGGGCAAGACGACTACCGTGCGCATGTGCCTGGGGCTGACGGCGCCTGATGGTGGCAGCATCAACGCGCTGGGGCTGCATATGCCGCGCGACGCGTTGGCTATCAAGGCGCAGATTGGGGTAGTGACGCAGCTCGACACACTAGACCCCGACTTCAATTGCGAAGAAAACCTGTTGGTCTATGGACGCTATTTCGGCCTCAAAGATCGCGATATTCAAAAACGCATTCCGGCGCTCTTAGAGTTTGCCTCGCTCACCAGCAAAGCCAAGGCCAAGCCGGGCGAATTGTCGGGCGGCATGAAGCGGCGCCTGAGCCTGGCGCGCGCTCTAGTCAACGACCCCAAGCTGTTGTTGTTAGACGAGCCCACCACCGGCCTGGACCCGCAGGCCCGCCATCTGATGTGGGAGCGCCTGCAAGCGCTGTTGCAACAAGGCAAATCGATTTTGCTGACCACCCACTTTATGGACGAGGCCGAGCGTCTGTGTTCGCGCCTCTTGGTGCTAGACCATGGCAAAAAAATTGCCGAAGGCAAGCCGCGCGATTTAATCGCCCAGCACTTAGAGCCCGATGTGGTGGAAGTCTTTGGCGTGGGCGCACTGCAAGTGCGCGAAGGCCCGCTGCGCGCCCTGGCAGCGCGCGTGGAAGTGAGTGGCGAGACCGTATTTTTCTACACCGAGCAGGCCGGTGCGCTGTTGCAAGGCCTAGCGGCGTATCCGCAATTGCGCACCTTGCATCGCCCGGCCAACTTAGAAGATTTGTTCCTCAAACTAACCGGACGCCAGATCCGCGAGGACGCTTGATATGACCGACTCCACTGCATACAACCCGCAACTGCAAAGCCCCTGGCGCGCACCGCGCTTGAGCCTGCGATTTTGGCCGGTGTTTCTACGCAATTTACTGGTCTGGCGCAAGCTGGCGATTCCCAGCTTGCTGGGCAATATCGCCGAGCCGCTGATGTGGTTGGTGGCTTTTGGCTACGGGATGGGCGCGCTGGTGGGACAGCTCACCATCGACGGGCAGCCCGTGCCCTACATTTTGTTTTTGGCCAGTGGCAGCATTTGCATGAGCGCGATGAACGCGGCTTCGTTTGAGGCGCTGTATTCAGCTTTCTCGCGTATGCATGTACAAAAGACCTGGGACGGCATCATGAACGCGCCGGTGGGCCTGGACGATATCGTGCTGGCTGAAATGCTGTGGGCAGCGTTCAAAGCTCTGTTTACCGTGACGGCCATTTTGGGCGTGATGCTGGCACTACAAATTAGCCATAGCCCCAAGCTGCTGGTTGCTTGGCCGGTGTTGCTCGGCGTGGGTATTACCTTTAGCTCTATGGCCTTGGTGTTTAACGCGCTGGCCAAGGGTTATGACTTTTTTACCTATTACTTCACGCTCTTCCTCACGCCCACCATGTTTTTAGGCGGTGTATTTTTTCCCCTAGAGCAATTGCCGCCTTTCGTGCGCGCCGTGGCCGACTGGCTGCCCCTGGCCAATGCGGTAGCGCTGGTACGGCCTTTGTTTATGGACCAGTGGCCTAGCAATGTGCTGCACCATGGCGGCGTGCTGGTGGCCTATGCAGTGGTGTCTTTTTGGCTGGCATTGGCGTTGACGCGCAAGCGTTTCGGGCAATAAGCGACTGCTCCTATGCGCATCGCCCTGATTGCCGACATCCATAGCAACTTGCATGCGCTAGAGGCATGCCTGGAGCACGCCACCGAACAAGGCGCTGAGCGCTTCGCGTTTTTGGGCGATCTGGTGGGTTATGGCGCTTACCCGGCGCAGGTGGTAGATCGCATCATGGCGTTGGCCGAAGAGGGCGCGCTGGTAGTCAAAGGCAACCATGACGTGATGGCCGTGCAGCCGCCCGCCTTGATTAAACAAGCAGGCGACCAAGGCGCGGCCTGGACGCATGCGCAGCTCAGCGGTACGCAGCGCGATTGGCTCTCAAAGCTGCCCATGTCGCTGCGCTGCGAGAACCTACTGGTGGTTCACGCGAGCGCAGACCAACCCGAGCGCTGGCACTATGTGCACGATGTGCTGGCCGCGCAGCGCAGTCTGGACGCGGCTACCGCGCAGTGGCCCGAGGTGCGCTATGTGGCCGGTGGCCATGTGCACGAACAAAACCTTTTTTACCGTGGCGTGGGTAATGCGCTCATGGCCTTCCTGCCCTGGCCGGGCGCAGCCATTCCGGTGCCAGCACACCGCCAATGGTTGTTTACCGCCGGCTCTGCAGGCCAACCGCGCGACGGCAAAACCGGTGCCATGTACGCTTTGATGGACAAGGAAAAATCGCAATTGCGGTTTCACCGCGTACCTTATGACAGCGCGGCTGCAGCAGCGGCAATACGTGCGGTCGGTCTGCCCGCACAATTTGCAATGCGCTTAGAAGGCATGGTGTGAAGCTGCTACAAGACGGCAGCACCCTAGACGGTTTCCGGATCGATAGTTGCTTGCACAGCGGCGGCATGGCGCATATCTACCGCGTCAGCTATGCCGATGGCCGGGCCGACCCCGGCTTTGCTATGGCCATGAAAGTGCCGCGCATGGCCAGCGGCGACGGCGCAGAAAACATCGTCAGTTTTGAAGTGGAGTGCAACATCTTGCAAGCCCTGAGCGGCCCGCATGTACCGCGCTTTGTGGCAGCGGGCGATTTACAGCGCGTGCCGTATTTGGTGATGGAATAT
>CANJXV010000155.1 GCA_947478935.1 Comamonadaceae bacterium | reverse complement strand
TCCACACCCAACTCGTTGGCCAGCGAATAAAAATAGGCGTTACTCGACTCCACAATCGCGCGGCGCATGTCCATGATGCCGCCGCGTTCGTTCTCCGGGCTGCCAAAGCGGTGCCCGCCAAAAATATAAAAGCCGGGGTCATTAATGAGCGTTGTAGGCTTGCGCGTGCCGGTCTCTAAAGCAGCCAACGCCATAAACGGCTTGTAGGTCGAACCCGGCGGGTAAGTGCCGCGCAAAGCGCGGTTGAGCAAAGGTTTGTCCGGCGATTCATTGAGCATTTGCCAGTTTTCTTGGTCGATGCCTTCGACAAATAAATTCGAGTCAAAAGTGGGCTTGCTGACAAAGGCCAACACTTCGCCGTTTTGCGGGTTGATTGCCACCAGCGCGCCGCGCCGCTCGCCGAACATCGTCTCCACCAGGTGCTGTAATTTGATGTCAATGGTCAAGGTCACGGTATCGCCAGGCGTGGCTTTGCTACTGGAGATGCGCCGCATCGCGCGGCCACCCGCCGATATCTCAATATGCTCCACGCCAGTGATGCCGTGCAACTGACGCTCAAAGCTTTGCTCTATGCCGAGCTTGCCTATGTATTCCGTACCCCGGTAATTGGCCTGGTCATCGTCGTCTTCGATTTTTTCTTTCTCGCTTTGGTTGATACGTCCGATGTAGCCGATGACGTGGCTACCCAGTTCGCCGTAAGGGTAACTGCGAAACAAGCGGGCTTTGATCTCCACGCCAGGAAAACCAAAACGCTGTGCTGCAAAACGTGCCACCTCCACATCGGTAAGGCGATTGCGCAAAGGCAGGGACTCAAAGGTCTTAGATTCTTCGAGTAGTTTTTTAAAACGTCGCCGGTCGCGCGGCGTGATCTCCACTACTTCTGCCAAAGCGTCTATGGTCGCTTCCAAACCATTGGTTTTAGAAGGCGTAATTTCCAGGGTGTAAGCCGAATAATTGCTCGCCAGCACAATGCCGTTGCGGTCCTGAATCAAGCCCCGGTTAGGCACGATAGGCACGATGGCGGTGCGGTTGCTTTCGGCCTGCGCCAGCAAGTCATCGTGGCGCCAAAGCTGCAAATACATAAGGCGCAGTAGCAGCAAAAAAAAGCACACCAACACCAGCATCGTGAATACGAAAATGCGCTGGCGAAAGCGTTGCAGGTCGTAATCGATATTGCGCAGGTCCATAGTGCGCTTTGGCTAGAGAGGACGGTTATCGTCAGGGTCTGGCGCACGGCGCTGCGGGGCCAACAGCATCCAGCTGATTACCGGCCAGAGCAAGGCCTCGCCCACTGGCGCCATCAGTACCCACCAGCCAGGAAAGTTGCCGCCAATGATGCCATTGAGTATCAGCTCAACCGCATGGACCAGCGCAAACAAGGGCAGCACTTGCAGCGTCTGCTCCGGCAAGCTGAACCACAGCAAGCGCCGGTGCACCATGATCGCAAAATAGCTCAGCACCGTATAGGCCATGGCGTGCTGCCCGAGCAAGCCGCCCTGATACACATCGAGCATCAAACCAAATAAAAAACCGGCCGATACGCCCACGCGCATGGTCTGGTGCACCGTCCAAAACACCAACACGATAGACAGCACATCCGGCGCCCAAGCGGCACGGCCCCAGAGCAGCATATTGCCCAACATATTGGCCGCAAAGGCAGACACCAGGCTCATCCATAAAAAAGCAGGGTTCACCGGCATCAGCAGGCGTTGGCCTGGACGCATGATCATCGGCGGCCTCCGCTGCGCACTGGTTTGTGCTCAGGCTCGACGGGCGGACGAGATACCGCAGCTTGGGCAGTAGGCAGCAGCACCAGTACATGGCGGGAGCCCGCAACCATAGCGACAGGCACACATTCGATGCGCGCAAAGATCGCCTCGGTACGTCGCTCCACTTTGTCTACTCGCGCCACCGGCAAACCGGGCGGATAGACGCCATCGACACCGCTGGTAGTGAGCACATCGCCCACCGTCACATCCGCATTGGCGGCCATAAAGCGCAGTTCCAGCGCATCGGCGTTGCGGGTCGTTTCGCCATAAGCAACACCACGCGCGCCAGTGCGTACGTTGACCACAGGAATGGCATGGTCGCGGTCGGTTATCAGCGTTACTTCGCTGGACAAGGGAAAGACCCGCGTCACCTGGCCGATCACGCCAAACTCATCGATCACCGGCGAAGCCAGATGCACGCCCTGGCTCACGCCTTTGTCCAGCACCACTTTGCGGGTGTAGGGGTCAGCGGCGTCGTACACCACCTGCGCGGCCAGCGTGCCGGGCAATTGGCGCTCCTGTAAATTCAAAATGCCGCGCAATCGCTGATTCTCCAAAACCAGTTGTTCGGTTTGCTGGGCGCGCTGACGCTGCTCAGCCAACTGGGTGCGCAGTTGTTGCAAAGCAGTCTCGTTGCTGAGCATGCCGTCTATGCGCGCATTGGCGTTCTGGGAGAGCAGCAGGGGCTGCAAAACCAACCATTGCAGCGGGTAGAGCGCGGTGGCAATGCTGGCGCGCAGGGGCTGCACCATTTGAAAGCGTGCGTCGGCCACCATCAGCAACAGTGCCAAGGCGCTGAAGACCACCAGGCGCGACATGGCCGAAGGGCCTTGGCGAAAAAATGGTGGGGGGTCTCGGCCCAGCGAAGCAAGAGCCATCGCTGCGTTCGGCGCTTACTCGTTGGTGAAAATCGAGCCCAAGCGTTCCATTTGCTCCAGTGCGATGCCGCAACCGCGCACCACACAGGTCAAGGGGTCTTCGGCTACCAACACCGGCAGGCCGGTTTCTTCGGCAAGCAAGCGGTCCAGATCGCGCAAGAGCGCGCCGCCGCCGGTGAGCATCATCCCCCGGTCAGCAATGTCGGCGCCCAACTCGGGAGGCGTTTGCTCAAGCGCGTTTTTCACGGCGGAAACGATGTTGTTGAGCGGGTCGGTGAGGGCTTCCAAAATTTCATTGGAAGAAATGGTGAAGGAGCGGGGCACGCCTTCAGACAGATTGCGACCGCGCACTTCCATTTCCTTGACTTCCGAGCCGGGAAAGGCCGAACCGATTTGTTTTTTGATGGCCTCTGCAGTCGGTTCGCCGATCAGCATGCCGTAGTTGCGGCGGATGTAGTTGATGATGGCCTCGTCAAACTTATCGCCACCCACACGCACGCTGCCTTTGTAGACCATGCCGCCCAGCGAGATCACACCCACTTCGGTGGTTCCGCCGCCGATGTCCACGACCATAGAGCCGCAGGCCTCGGAGACCGGTAGGCCCGCGCCAATAGCCGCTGCCATCGGCTCTTCAATCAAGTACACATCGCTGGCACCCGCGCCCAGGGCTGATTCGCGGATAGCGCGACGCTCGACCTGGGTGGAGCCACAAGGCACGCAAATAATGATGCGCGGGCTGGGCCGAAACACGCTGCGCGGATGCACCATCTTGATGAACTGTTTGAGCATTTGCTCGGTGACGGTGAAGTCGGCAATCACGCCGTCTTTCATAGGACGAATGGCTTCGATATTGCCAGGTACCTTGCCCAACATGGCCTTGGCCTCTTTGCCCACGGCTTGAATCGATTTTTTGCCCTGGGGGCCACCTTCGTGGCGGATGGCAACCACCGAAGGCTCGTCAAGCACAATGCCTTTGTCGCGTACAAAAATCAAGGTGTTGGCGGTGCCGAGGTCAATGGCCAGGTCGGTAGAAAAGTAACGGGTAAAAGCTCCAAGCATGGGGTGTCCTTGTCGACATGCAGCGCGGTCGCATGCTGCATCGTCTATGTTCTGTCGGTAAATAGCTGAATTCGGGCGCAAACGGCAGGGGAAAACGTCGTGTTGGCCAAAGACGGGATAATAACCCATCGCCCCCGAAATCCCGCCTTGTCCGGGGGGCTAAGCTCAGCAAACCACCCAATAAAGACTGCTTTTTTCACATGTCCTTGACCTCCCACGATATTGACCGCCTCGCCCAGCTCTCTCGGCTGCAATTCGAGCCTGCAGCAGCCGAACGCCTGCTTGGGCAGCTCAATGGCTTTTTTGAGATCGTTGAGCAAATGCGCGCCGTGGACACAAGCGGCGTGGTGCCGATGGCGCATCCGGTCGATGCCATGCACGGTTTAACTGCTGCGATTGGCGATACCGACGCACTAGGCATGACGCTGCGTTTGCGCGAGGACGTGGTGAGCGAGCCCAACCAGCGCGACGCCAACCAACGCAGCGCGCCTGCGGTGGAGCGTGGTTTGTTTTTGGTGCCGAAAGTGATCGAATAAACCATGGCCGATTTACACGACATGACAGTTGCCCAATTGGCGGCAGGTCTTCAAAAGAAAGATTTCAGTGCGGTGGAAGTGGCCACGCGTTTTCTGGCGCGCATGGGCGGCAATCCGCATAACGCGTTTTTGGACATCAACAGCGAAGCAACTCTGGCGCAAGCCCAAGCGTCAGACGACAAAATCGCCAAGGGCACTGCAGGCCCATTAGAAGGCGTGCCGATTGCGCACAAAGACATCTTTGTCACCAAAGATTTCGCCACCACAGCGGGCTCCAAAATATTGAAAAACTACTGCTCGCCGTTTGACGCCACGGTAGTTTCAAAGTTGCGCGAAGCGGGCATGGTGACTTTGGGCAAACTTAATTGCGATGAATTCGCCATGGGCTCGGCGAATGAAAACTCGGCTTATGGTGCGGTCAGCAACCCCTGGGACAAAACTTTCATTCCCGGCGGTTCGTCAGGCGGCAGCGCGGCGGCTGTGGCAGCGCGTTTGGCGCCTGCGGCCACTGGCACTGACACCGGCGGCTCGATCCGCCAACCGGCGGCGTTTTGCGGCATAACGGGCATCAAACCCACCTACGGCCGCGCCTCGCGCTACGGCATGGTGGCCTTTGCGTCTAGCCTAGACCAGGCCGGCCCAATGGCACGCAGCGCCGAAGACTGCGCTTTGTTGTTATCGGCCATGTGCGGTCCAGATCTGGACCGGGATTCGACATCATTGAATGTGGCGAAAGAGGATTTTTCTCGGCTGCTTACCAAGCCTTTGGGGGACAAGCCATTAGCCTCAGCGGGCAAGGATGGAGGGCCTTTGAAAATTGGCCACCCGCGCGAGTGGCTAGGCGGCGGTTCGCAAGTTGAATTTGATCGCAATGCGCCTGCACGAAGAAGCGATGGCACAAACCCAGAAGTTCAAACACGCATTGAAGAAGCACTCGCTCACTACAAATCCCTCGGAGCCGAATTGGTGGAAGTGAGCCTGCCGCAAGCCCAATTAAGTATCCCGGTTTACTACATCGTCTGCGCCGCCGAAGCCTCCAGCAACCTGAGTCGTTTTGACGGCGTGAAATTCGGTCACCGCGCCAAAGAGTTTTCTGACCTGGCTGACATGTACCAGCGTACCCGCTCCGAAGGTTTTGGCGACGAGGTGAAGCGCCGCATCATGATTGGCAGCTACGTGCTGTCCCATGGCTATTACGATGCCTACTATTTGCAAGCACAAAAAATCCGCCGCATGATTGCCAAAGACTTCCAAAGCGCGTTCGCACAATGCGACGTAATAGCCGGTCCTGTTGCACCGACCACAGCATGGAAGCTGGGCGACAAAGCTGATGACCCGGTGGCCAATTATTTGGCAGACATCTTCACCCTGCCTGCTTCGCTGGCTGGTTTGCCTTGTATGAGTATTCCAGTGGGCTTGGGCGACATAGGTATGCCTGTAGGCATGCAACTCATAGGCAATTATTTGCAGGAGGCCCAACTGCTGAATGTGGCGCATCGCTTTCAGCAAGTCACTGCATTCCATGACGCAACACCGGAGGGCGTGTAAATGAGCGCCGCCAGACTTGTCCACGGCTACGAAGTCGTCATAGGCTTTGAAACCCACGCACAGCTTTCCACAAAAAGCAAAATTTTCAGCCGCGCGTCCATTGCTTTTGGTGCCGAGCCGAACACGCAAGCCTGCGCGGTGGATCTGGCTTTGCCGGGCACGCTGCCAGTGATGAACAAGGGCGCGGTCGAACGCGCCATTGAGCTCGGGCTGGCGCTGGGCTCGCACATCGCTGAACGCAGCGTCTTTGCGCGCAAAAATTATTTTTACCCCGACCTACCCAAGGGCTACCAGATCAGCCAGTTTGAAATACCGGTG
>CANJXV010000154.1 GCA_947478935.1 Comamonadaceae bacterium | reverse complement strand
CTGCATGCCAACCCCGCCGAGAACGGCACACCAGACGACGACCGGATGAAGCGCGGTTTTTTCACCATCATGGCGGCGCAGTTCCTCAGCTCGCTGGCCGACAACGCCTTGTTTGTAGGCGCCGTGCAATTGCTGCGCGGCGCGCAGGCGCCCGAGTGGCAGCAGGCCGCGCTGGTGCCCATGTTCGCGCTGTTTTATGTGATCCTGGCGCCATTTGTGGGCGCTTTTGCCGATGCCTACCCCAAAGGCAAGGTCATGTTGGCGAGCAATGGCATCAAGATCATCGGCTGTTTGTTGATGCTGTTTGGCGGGCATCCGCTCATGGCCTATGCGGTGGTGGGTTTGGGCGCGGCAGCGTATTCACCGGCCAAATACGGCATCCTCACCGAATTGCTGCCGGCCTCCCAATTGGTCAAAGCCAATGGCTGGATCGAGGGCCTGACGATTGCGTCCATTATTTTGGGCGTTCTGCTTGGGGGCCAATTGGTCGGGCCGCATATTGCGCCGCAATTGCTTGCCCTGGACCTTCCTTTTTTAGATACGAGTATCGACACCGCGCCCGAGGCGGCGATTTGCGTGCTGGTCTTGGTCTATCTGGCTGCCGCCTGGTTTAATACCCGTATTCCGCTGACCGGTGTGGACATGCGGCCTTTGCCCAAAAATCTACTGGTTTTATTGCCGGACTTTTGGCATTGCAACATGCAACTCTGGCGCGACCGGCTGGGCCAGATTTCGCTGGGTACCACGACCTTGTTTTGGGGCGTTAGCGGCAATTTGCGTTATATCGTGCTGGCCTGGGCCGCCGCTGCATTGGGCTATTCAGTCACCCAAGCGTCCGCGTTGGTGGGCGTGGTGGCGGTGGGCACGGCCCTTGGTGCGGTGGTGGCGTCCATGCGCATGCGTTTAGAACACGCCACTTTAGTGCTGCCACTGGGCGTAGGCATGGGTTTGCTGGTGATTTTGCTGAACTTCATTACGAATGTGTGGGTAGCGGCACCCTTTTTGATATTGCTGGGTGCGCTGGGCGGCTTTTTGGTGGTGCCTATGAATGCTTTGCTGCAACACCGTGGGCACAACCTGATGGGCGCGGGCCGCTCTATTGCGGTGCAAAACTTCAATGAGCAGGCTTGCATTTTGGGCCTGGGCGGTTTGTACAGCTTATCCACTGGCATGGGTGTATCTGCTTTTGTGGCAATCAGCGCCTTTGGCCTGCTGGTAGCGGGCTGTATGGAGTTGATACGCCGCTGGCACCGGCACAATTGCAGCGCCCACGGTACCGAGCTGGAGCGGCTGCTAGACATCGCCCGTAACGACGACCTGCACGGATGAGCCGCGCGGTGCCGGCCTGGGCAGTAGCGGCGCTGCTGAGCAATGCGCTTTGCTACGGCTTGTCGTGGTGGCCCTTTAAACAATTGCAGATGCAGGGCTTGCATCCGCTATGGGCCACCGTGCTGGTAGATGCCTTGGTGCTTGCAGGCATTCTTTTGTTTCAGCCCAGCGTGCTGGGCCGTTTGCTGCGCAACCGGGCTTTATGGCCTTTGCTGATCGCAGCGGGTTGCACCAATGTCGGCTTTAACTGGGCCGTCACTATTGGCGATGTGGTGCGCGTGGTGCTTTTGTTTTATTTGATGCCGCTGTGGGCCACCCTTTTGGCCTGGCCGCTGCTAGGCGAAAAACCCACGCTGCGCTCGCTGGGCTTTATGTTGCTGGCATTGGTCGGCGTGGTGCTGGTGCTCAAAACTCCGCAGACACCCTGGCCCTGGCCGCAGGATATGGCCGATGCCTTGGCGCTGGGTGGCGGTTTCAGCTTTGCGTTGACTAATGTGCTGCTGCGCCGTTTGCGTGACAGTGATGCATTGAGTATCACCGCCACCATGCTGCTGGGCGGCACGCTGTTGTGTGCGCTTACCGCCTGGGCTGGTATGCAGGACGGTCTAGTGCCTGGCTTGCCGGAGCCCGCTGTGCATTGGCTGCTGCTTGCTTTCGTACTGGCTCTGATGATCGGCGTGGGTAATGTGACTTTGCAATACGGTGCAGCACGCCTACCGGCGCGGACTACGGCGATTGTGATGTTGTGCGAAGTAGTGTTTGCCAGTGTGTCGGCTATTGCCTTGGGTGCTGGTGTACTCACCGAACGCGTCGCCATGGGTGGAGTCCTGATCTGTACCGCGGCTTTGTTGTCTGCGTTATCCTCCAACGCCACGTCTGAACACACCAGCCCAATCCCCGCCACGGAGACACCATGAGCACAGCTTTTGAATTTGAAGCCACTACCATCGACGGCAAACCCTTGCAACTGAAGGACTTTCAAGGCAAGGCCTTGCTCGTTGTCAACACCGCCAGCGCCTGCGGTTTCACGCCGCAGTTTGCGGGGTTGGAGGAACTACACCAGCGGTACCAGGAAAAGGGGTTGGTGATTTTGGGCTTCCCCTGCAACCAGTTTGGCGCGCAGGACAAGGGCAGCGATGCCGAGATCGCCAGCTTCTGCCAAAAAAACTACGGCGTCAGCTTTGCCATGATGTCCAAGGTCGAGGTCAATGGCTCGGGCGCGCACCCGCTTTTCAAATGGCTCACGCACGAGGCGCCTGGCATTTTGGGCACTGAATCCATCAAATGGAATTTCACTAAGTTTTTGGTCGGGCCCGACGGCGTGGTGCGTAAGCGCTATGCGCCTACCGATACGCCCGCCAGTTTGGCTGCCGACATCGAGGCTGCGCTGCCCGCCGCCTGATCGGGCCCCATGCGCTCGCTGGTTTTCGGCTTTGTAGTTGTACCCAACTTTTCGCTGATTGCGCTGAGCGCTTGCGTGGACCCTTTGCGCCTGGCCAACCAGGTGCTGGGGCATACGGTGTACCAGTCGGTGCTCTTGTCGGTTGATGGTGGCTTGGTAGCCTCGAGCGACGGCATTCAAGTGATGACGCAACACAGCCTAGCCCAGGCGCCGGGGCTGGACGTGGTGTTTGTCATCGGCCCCAACCCGATTCCCAAACGTGGTTTGCGCACCCTGGCCCTGTGGCTAAAAAAACAAGCGGCTTTGGGTTTGCCGCTGGGCGGTATTGATACCGGTGCCTACCTGATGGCCCAGGCCGGTTTGCTCGATGGCTACCGCAGCACCATCCACTGGGAAGACCACGAGGCCCTTGCTGAGCAGTTCCCTAAAGTCATCGTCACCCAGCATTTTTTCGAGGTAGACCGTGACCGCTATACCTGTAGCGGAGGCGTGGCGCCGCTAGATTTGATGACCTATTTGCTAACCCAGGCGCCGGGCAGTCGCGACCTGGCCAATGAAGTGGCTAACCTCTTGATTGCCGAGCGGCGCAGCCTGACCGATGTACAAACCGTCTCCATCATCCACCAAAGCCGTGTCACCAACCCGGTGGCCATTGAGGTATTGCGCTTGATGGAAGCCAACGTAGCCGAGCCCCTGCCGATTGGCGAACTAGCACAACTGGCCGGCGTATCTTTGCGCAGCTTGCAGCGCTTGTTTAAACAAAAATTTGAGCGTTCGGCCGAACGAGTCTACCTAGACATACGGCTGGCGCATGCACGTCTTTTGGTGCATCGCAGCGACAAAAGTGTGCGCGAAATTGCAGTGCGCACCGGTTTTGCCTCGCCCTCGCACCTGACTGCCCGCTACACGCCCCGCTATGGTGCTTCGCCGCAAAAAGACCGTGACAAACGGGCTCAGGGCATGGCGTCAAAAGACAGATTGTTGTCGTAATCAAAAAGTCCTACAGTAGGCTTTGCCCGCATACTCGGCCCGCAGAACCCCTCGGAGATTACCCATGACCATGCCTAACCTGATTTCTATCGACAACGGCGAACGCGTTCGCCACAGCTTCTCGGACGCCGAGTACGCCAATCGCATTGCCAAGCTGCGCGCCATGATGGCCCGCAACAATGTGGACAGCGTGCTGTTCACCAGCTACCACAACATCAATTACTACAGCGACTTTTTGTACTGCTCGTTTGGCCGTTTTTACGGCCTGGTGGTGACGCAGGACAAGAGCATCATCATCGCCGCCAATATCGACGGCGGCCAGCCTTGGCGCAAAGGCGTGTGCGATCGCGCGGTGATTTACACCGACTGGCAGCAAGGCAATTACTTTCGCGCGATTGCGCAAGAAGTACCTAACAAAGGCCGCGTCGGTTTGGAGTATGACCACCTGCCCCTAGAGCGTATGGACAAAATCCGCGCTGCTTTGCCCGGCGTCGAGTTCACCAATGTGGCTGCCGATGTGATGAAGCTGCGCATGGTCAAGTCAGCCGAGGAAATCGAGTTCATCAAAAACGGCGCGCAAGTGTGCGACGTCGGCGGTGCGGCCCTGGTAGCGGCGGTACACGCCGGCGTGCCCGAGCATGAAGTGGCACTGGCATCGACCCAGGCCATGGTGCGCGAGATTGCCAAGCGCTATCCGCATACCGAGTTGATGGACACCTGGACCTGGTTTCAGTCCGGCATCAATACCGATGGCGCGCACAACCCGGTGACCACGCGCAAAGTGCAGCATGGCGACATCCTCAGTCTGAACTGCTTTTCTATGATTTCGGGTTACTACACCGCGCTAGAGCGCACCTTGTTTTTCGGCGATGTGGATGCTGCTTCGCTGCGTTTGTGGGAAGTGAATGTGCGCGTGCATGAGGAAGGCCAAAAGCTGGTCAAGCCCGGTGTGCGCTGCTGCGACGTGGCCCATGCGCTGAACAAAATTTACGAAGAGTACGATTTGTTGAAATATCGCACCTTCGGTTACGGGCACTCTTTTGGTGTGCTCTCGCACTATTACGGACGCGAAGCCGGTCTTGAGTTCCGTGAAGATATCGACACCGTGCTCGAGCCCGGCATGGTGGTTTCCATCGAACCCATGATCATGCTGCCAGAAGGCATGCCCGGGGCTGGCGGCTACCGCGAGCATGATATTTTGGTCGTCACAGTGGACGGACACCAGAACATTACGGGTTTCCCCTATGGTCCTAAGCACAATGTCATTCCCGCATAGGCCTAATCTTTGCTAACCTTAAGGGCTTGACCTGATCTACTGGAATACGCACCTTTATGCAGCAACCCTTTGTCCGTTTCGACCATGTAGAAAAAAGCTATGACGGCAAACAATTGGTGGTGCGCGACCTGACGCTGGACATTGCGCAAGGGGAGTTTCTGACCTTGCTTGGGCCTTCGGGTTCGGGCAAGACGACTACGCTCATGATGCTCGCCGGTTTTGAAACCGCGACCTCGGGCGAGATCTATTTAGATGGCAAGCCCATCAATCGGATTGCACCCGAACATCGCAATATCGGCATGGTGTTTCAAAGCTATGCCTTGTTCCCGCATATGACAGTGGCTGAGAACGTGGGTTTCCCTTTAAGCGTGCGCGGCATCACCGGTGATGCTGCGAACAGCCGCGTGATGGCGGCCTTGGACAAGGTGGGTCTCAAAGGTTTGGAGTCGCGCAGGCCTGCGCAAATGTCGGGCGGTCAGCAGCAGCGCGTGGCGGTGGCGCGTGCCTTGGTGTTTGAACCCAAACTGGTGCTGATGGATGAGCCCTTGTCGGCTTTGGATAAACAACTGCGCGAGCAATTGCAGTATGAGATCAAGCGCCTACACAGCGACCTAGGCATCACCATTGTGTATGTCACGCATGACCAGACCGAAGCGCTGGCGATGTCTGATCGTATTGCGGTTTTCCACCATGGCCGCATTCAGCAAATCGACATCCCCACGCAGTTGTACGAGCGCCCGGCCAATGCTTTTGTGGCGCAGTTCATTGGCGAAAACAATACGCTCAAGGGCACGGTGCATAGCGCCGCTGGCAGCAGTTGCCAAATCGCGTTGGCCGACGGCACGCTGATCCATGGCCAGGCCGTGGACACGCCCGCCCTGGGCGCACAAAAACTGGTATCTATTCGCCCTGAGCGGGTGCGTATCAGCCCCCAGACGCAGGGCGATGGCAACGCCAATGTGGTTACGGCCACCGTTATCGACATCACGTATTTAGGCAGATATGCCCGTTTGCGCCTGAAGGCATGCGGGCTGGAAGACTTCATCGTTACGCTTCCCAACGATGGACGCGATCTCGCACTGGCCGGCGGCAATACCATCCATATAGGGTGGGATGCTGCCGATTGCCGTGTGCTCGATAGTGAGTAAGGGCGGCTTTTTAATTCAAACAGGAGAACAGCATGTTCAAACGGATAAATTCAAGTGCATTGGCAGTTGTTGGCGCTGCAGCTATTGCT
>CANJXV010000153.1 GCA_947478935.1 Comamonadaceae bacterium | reverse complement strand
GTAGGCCATCCACAGAGCAGTGGTGGCAATCAGCGCGGCAGAGATCAATTGCAAATAGGGCTCACTGTTAGCAGCGTCCCACTGGCCGCCGAAATACAAGCCCCCCATGGCGACGGCCCACACGATGGCAGTGTGCGAAAGTGTTGCCGCCAGGCCCAGCAGCACCGCCTGCCCGACCGTGCCGCGCACAGCGATGATGAAGGCAGCCATCATGGTTTTGGAATGCCCGGGCTCCAGTCCATGCAGTGCCCCCAGGACGATGGCGCTTGGGATAAACCACCAGACGCTACTGTTGCCTTGCTGCAACATTTGGGCAAATTCATTCATCCCCCGGACTATAAGCTCGCAAGTAAACCTAGGGTAAACCAGTAGGTTTATTAGCACTCTCCATGTTTGAGTGCTAATATTCAGGCTTCAGACTGAAGGAGTCCCTCATGTCCCTCGCAATCGCCTCGAATACCGCATTGGCTCCGGCCAATCCTTGGTCTTTGGTGCCGCCGCTTGGCAACCTGGACGCTTATATCTCTGCCGCCAACCGGCTGCCCATGCTGACGCTGGAAGAAGAGCAGCGCTTTGCGCGCCAGTACCGCGACGACAACGACCTGGAAGCCGCCGGCAAATTGGTGCTCTCTCACCTGCGCTTGGTGGTGTCGGTAGCACGCCAATACCTGGGCTATGGTTTGCCGCATGGCGACCTGATCCAAGAAGGCAATGTCGGCTTGATGAAGGCCGTCAAGCGCTTTGACCCGGACCAGGGCGTGCGTTTGGTGAGCTACGCGCTGCACTGGATCAAGGCCGAAATCCACGAATACATTTTGAAGAACTGGCGCATGGTGAAAGTAGCCACCACCAAGGCCCAACGCAAACTCTTTTTCAATTTGCGCTCCATGAAGCAGCGGTTTAAATCCGACGATGCCGCCGCCGATATGGCCACCCACCGCGACACCCTGAGCCCGACCCAGGTGCGCGCGATGGCCGACGAGCTGAACGTCAGCGCCCAAGATGTGCTGGAAATGGAAACCCGGCTTTCGGGCGGCGATGTTTTGCTCGACCCTATGGCATCAGACGATGGTGAAGAGGTGTATGGTCCGATTTCCTACCTGACCGATAGCAACCACGAGCCAATGGCGGTGATCGAAGCGCACCGGCGCGATGTGCTGGCCTCAGACGGTATTGCCAGCGCGCTGGAAGTGCTGGACCCGCGCAGCCGCCGTATCGTGGAAGAACGCTGGCTCAAGGTCAACGACGATAACAGCGGTGGTATGACGCTGCATGAGTTGGCAGCCGAGTACGGTGTGAGCGCCGAGCGCATCCGCCAGATTGAAGTGGCTGCTATGAAAAAAATGAAAACTGCTTTGGTAGATTACGCGTAATCGGCGCAGTCTTCACACAGGCTTTCGCAGTGGGCCATTAGCCCAAAAAGCCACACGATAGTTTGAAAAATTTATGTACCAGCGCTGCTTGCGCACTAGTTGAAAGGCCCGCATTGCGGGCCTTTTTATTTCAGCAATAGTGCAATATCAGCGGCCAGCACCGGCGCGCCACTGCCATAGCGGGTGAACAAGCGCAGCTGGCCTTTGGTATCGAAGATATAACTGCCAGCCGAATGGTCCATGGTGTAGCCGTCAGCGCTTTTGCCTGCTACTTTTTTGTAATAAATTTTGAAGTCTTTGGCCAGCACCGGCAATTGCTCTAGCGTGGGGCGCAATGCCAAAAACATGGGATCGAAATTGACCATGTAGGCTTTGAGCAACTCCGGTGTATCGCGCTCGGGGTCCAGCGTCACGAAAAGCGCTTGCAAACGCTCGCCATCGGCACCCAATAGTTTTTTAACCTGTGCCAACTCAATCATGGTGGCTGGGCACACATCGGGGCATTGGGTATATCCAAAAAATACCACGACTACTTTGCCCGCAAAGTCGCTAAGGTGACGTACCTGCCCATTGTGGTCGCTCAGTTCAAAGCCTTTTGCGTAATCGGCACCGGTCACATCTACCGAACTAAATGAGAGCTTGCTTGGGTTGCAAGCAGCCAACAGCAAGGCTATAGCGCCCAAGCCAATGCGCATCACAACACGGCGCTGAAGCATGCTCGCCATTCCAATGCAAGCAGGATTTTTCATAAGAGGTAATGGTCTAGCAGCAAGGCGGCAAACAAGGCGCTGAGATGTATCAGCGAAAAGCGAAAAGTGGCGCGCGCCAAAGTGTCTGAATAGTTACGCATCAGGCGCCAGGCATAGACACAAAACCAGATGCTCAAAACCACGGCAGCAGCCAAATACAACCAAGAACTCATGCCGTACATAAAGGGCAGCAGGCACGCAGCAAATAGCACCCAGGTGTAAAGCAAGATATGCAGCCGTGTGAATTCGCTGCCGTGGGTGACTGGCAACATGGGCAAACCGGACTTGCGGTAGTCCTCCACCCGGTATAAGGCTAGAGCCCAGAAATGCGGTGGTGTCCACAAGAAAATAATCAGAAACAAGATCAACGCTTCTGGGCCGACATCGCCGGTCATCGCGGCCCAACCCAGCACCGGTGGCATGGCACCGGAGGCGCCGCCGATCACAATATTTTGCGGAGTCAAAGGTTTGAGGATGACGGTGTAAATCACCGCGTAACCGACAAAGGTGGCAAAGGTCAGCCACATGGTGAGCGGATTCACCCAGAAAAACAAAATCGCTGACCCGGCGCTGCACAAGAGCGCAGAAAAAACCAGGGTTTGGGTGTTGCTCAATTCACCGCGCGCCGTCGGTCGCCAGGAGGTACGTTTCATCTTGGCGTCAATCTGTTGCTCCACGATGCAATTGAAGGCAGCAGCCGCAGCTGAGACCAACCAGATACCGAAACACGCAATAGCAGCTAACCGTACTTGCGCCCAGTCAGGCGCGCCAGGCACCGCCAGCACCATACCGATGAGAGCACAAAACACAATCAACTGAATCACGCGTGGCTTGGTCAGGGCGTTGAACTGCCGCACCACGGACATGGTGGGTAGCAAAGAGCTGATGCTGGCCGGTGGGGTCACGTTGCTTGTCTCAAGGTTGTTGGCATAGCCACAGGGCGGTTCACTGGTACACGACTGATGGTCAGCAGCCACACCAGGCAAGCGAGCATGGCGCCTGCGCCACCGGTATGCAATACAGCGGCCAATAGCGGCCAACCCAACACGACGTTGCTCAGGCCGGTAGCCACCTGCAAGGCTAACAGCAATCCCAGTAGTTGCATCGGGCGGCGCAAGGACGGGTAGGCACGTAATTGCCAGAGCGCGAGCGCAATCACCAAAACCAGTACGCCCGCCATCCAACGATGCACCATATGAATAGCGGTTAGCGCCTCAAAGCTGATGGGCTGGCCATCGGCTTGTAAACCCAAGGGCCGCCACAGCGTAAAGCCTTGCGCGAAGTCCATTGCCGGCCAATGGCTGCCTTGGCAGGTGGGGAATTCCATGCAGGCCAGCACCGCGTAATTGGTACTGACCCAAGCGCCTAGCGCGGCTTGCAGCAGCAGCGCAGCCAAGGCCAGCCACAGACTGCCGCGCACGGATGACGCAATTACTTGGGTTTCTCGCGCGCCCGATTGAAGCCACAGTTGCGCGGCCTGCAACGTGAGCAAGCCCAGCAAGACATAGCCGCCCAGTAAATGCAAACTGACGATGGCAGGAAAAAGTTTCATGGTCACCGTCAACGCGCCAAACACACCCTGCACACACACCCATACCAATGTCGCTACGGCCCACGCGGGGTGGATGGGCGTGCGCTGTTGCAAAGCCCGTGCCTTGCGATGATCACGCCAGGCGCTTATCGCCAGCAGCACGATTAGCATACCCACGCCCGAAGCCAGGTAGCGATGCAGCATTTCTATCCAGGCCTTGCCATGGGTCACAGGGCCTTGCGGATTCACCGTCTGCGCCAGGGCGATAGCACCCTTGGCACCGACCGGGCTGGCATGGCCATAGCATCCAGGCCAGTCGGGACAACCCAAACCGCTGTCGGTCAAGCGGGTAAATGCGCCAAACAAAACCAAATCAAAGGTCAGAAACAAGGTGGTCAGCGTCAAGGCATAGTGCCAACCACCTACCTGGCGGTGGCGTCCGCTCCACAACAGGAATGTCAGGGGAATCGCAGCCACGGCCATGCCGATGAGCACCAGCTGGCCCAGTGGCGAGAGGTTCCAGAGTGCGGTGTCCATCATGGTCGCTGCCAAGCCTTAGCGCCCTGGCGTATCCCAAAACGCTGAAGCACGCAGCAGACGCTCCATATCGCGCTTCACTTTGGGGGCCTGATCTACATCCATGCGGGCTGGAAAACGCATCATCCAGTTACCCAGCGGATCGACCATATACAAATGGTCTTGCAAAGCAGTGCCCTGCTCGGGCTGCAGCCAGGTTTGCAATTGCGCGCTTGGCACGCGCAAAACGGTGGCGGTGGCCAGCGCGGGCAGCAGGCTTGGAGCTATAGCGGCATCATCACTAACCAGCCAAACCCAATCGACGCGGTCTTTTTCTTTGCCTACACCTTCGCGCAACTGGCGCTGCATGTACAAATGGTGCTGGCATTGTGCATCGCAGGCGCCGCCCGCTACGCTGATCAAAAGCCACTGACCTTTAAGGGCGCGCACATTGGTCTGCTTGCCCGACATCTCTAGGGCCTGCATGTCCGGCAAAGGACGCTGCGGATCAATCAGGGTACCGAAATTCTGGCGTGCCTGCGGGCGAACCAGGTAATAGGTCACATAAGAGGCCACCACGGGTGCAGCGCAAACCAGCAAGACCATCAACATCTTCCAACGCCCACTGCGAGTACTTACCGCGGGGTCCAGGTCTTGTGGCGTAGGCATGGAATGCACGGTCAAACCCAGCGGGTGGTCGCTTGAACTGTCAGTGGGGGCCATGGTTTGCAATATCCCGGGAAGTGGCCGCAGGGCGGCGAAAAAACTGAAACCACAGGTACAAGCCTGCTATCAGCAATGACAGCGCAAACCACTGGAATGCATAGCCATAGTGCTTTTCAATACCGAAGTTAATCACCGGCCATTGCCTGCGCAAGCCTTGGCCGGGCGGGCCTAACTCGCGCACCGTGAAAGCTTGCAGTGGCAACCCGGTTTGACTACGGTATTGATCCAAATCCAGATTTTGCCGTATCGGCCCCTCGCCAGGCACACCAGGAGCATAGAGCTTGGAAGGCACAAGGGCAATGTCGCCATCGACCGTGACCAATCCTGCAGGCGTTTGCACCTCGGGCAATTGCTCGCGCTGTTCAAAATTGCGCGGCACCCAACCGCGCTGTACCACGAGCACCTGGCCTTGAGGCTCTAAGCGCAAGGGGGTCAGCACGAAAAAGCCGACTTTGGCATCCATCTGCCGGTTATCCAAATACACCGTATGGGTGGGCAGCCAGGTACCCGCCAGGCGCACCGGGTGGTAGAGCACGCCGCTCTCTTGCATGCGGCCTTGGGTAGCTAATGCTAGGACTTCGGCGTTATCCAAAGGCGCTTTACCGGCTTGCGCATGCATGGCACCCTGCAATGCTTCTTTTTGTGCGGCACGGTCCAGCTGCCAAAACCCCAGAGCCAGACCCAACAGGCTGAAAAAAACGGCCGCTGCGGTCACACGGTAGAACTTCGGGTCGCGATTCAAAAGATAATCCTGTGCATGAGTTATTTTGTTGCCTTGGGCTTCTTAGCCGTCATTGCCAGTTTGGCCACCGCTTTATTTTTCATGTTGCGTGGAGGAAGCGGCGGGCCCGCCAAGTCACGTCGCATGGCACGGGCATTGGCCTTGCGGGTTGGCTTTTCTATTTTGCTCTTCGTTTGTATCCTTTTGTCCTGGCAGGCCGGCTGGATTCAACCTACCGGCATACCGCCAGGCGTTTGATAAAAAACACGCAGGCTACGAAACAAAAAGGCACCTCACGGTGCCTTTTTTTCCTCCGGCAGGCCTTACAACCAGTACACCAGAATGTACAAACCAAGCCAGACAACGTCCACAAAGTGCCAATACCAGGCAGCGCCTTCAAAACCGAAATGGCGGTCCGGACTGAAATGGCCTTTTTGCAGGCGCAAGGTGATGAACAAGAGCATCAACATACCCACGAATACGTGAAAGCCGTGGAAACCGGTCAACATGAAGAAGGTGGAGCCGTAAATACCGGAACTGAGCTTCAGGTTGTAAGCCGTGTAAGCATGGTAGTACTCATAGCCCTGCACAACTAGAAAGGTAATGCCCAGCAGAACGGTGAGCCACATAAAACTAACGGTTTTGCTAC
>CANJXV010000152.1 GCA_947478935.1 Comamonadaceae bacterium | reverse complement strand
TGCGGGGTGCCTTGCGCTACTCGCGCCGCCCGGGGTCGGGCGCAAACTCGCTACGCTCAAACAAGCGCTCACCTTGCACACGCTTGTTGGCGGGGCGCGTCCTATTGCGGTTGCCGCCGCTCCTGCTCCTGCTCCTGCTCCTGCTCCTGCTCCTGCTCCTGCTTCTGCTCCTGCACTGGCGCTCGTAGCCGCGCCGCGCCAAGTCCTTAGCCATTCACTACGACCGCATCGTTTACCAATCGTAGCCAACCAACCCACACCGCAACCTCCCGCACCAACACCGGCATCCGGCCCAAAAAAACCAAGTTGGCTGTTAAGGCTCCCCTTCACCCCGGCGGGGGGAAGCGGGGGGCAAAACAGCGGGGGACAAGCAAGCAGCGCAAATAGTATCTGTATTTCTATACAGTAATATCCGCCAATGGCAAAAGACAAATCCATATTTACCTGCAACGAATGCGGCGGCACCAGCCCCAAGTGGCTGGGTAAATGCCCCTCTTGCGCGGCCTGGAACACGCTGGTCGAATCCAGCACAGTGGCCGAGAGCGGCGTGCGCAACCGCTTTGCCTCGCTGGCCGGTACCGCGCAAGTGGCGGTCTTGGCCGATATCGAAGCTAGCGACGTGGACCGCACGCCCACCGGCCACAGCGAGTTGGACCGGGTGCTGGGCGGCGGCATTGTGCAAGGCGGCGTGGTGCTGATCGGCGGTGATCCGGGCATCGGCAAGTCAACGCTGTTGCTGCAAGCTCTGGATTCGCTGCAACGGGCCGGCAAAAAAACCTTGTACGTCACCGGCGAAGAAAGCGGTGCCCAGGTGGCTTTACGCTCGCGCCGCCTGGGGCTGGATGCTTCGCAGGTGAGCGTGCTGGCGGAAATCCAGCTAGAAAAAATCCTAGGTGCACTGGGCAGCCAGCAGCCGGATGTGGCGGTGATCGACTCGATCCAAACCGTATATTCCGACCAATTGACCTCCGCGCCGGGCTCGGTAGCCCAGGTGCGCGAGTGTGCGGCGCACCTGACCCGCGCTGCTAAATCGGCCGGTGTCTGTATTGTGCTGGTGGGCCACGTCACCAAAGAAGGCGCCCTGGCCGGGCCTCGGGTGCTGGAGCATATGGTCGATACCGTGTTGTATTTTGAGGGCGATACCCACAGCCAGTTTCGGCTGGTGCGGGCCATCAAGAACCGGTTTGGCGCGGTCAATGAGATCGGCGTATTTGCCATGACCGAAAAAGGGCTCAAAGGCGTCAGTAACCCCAGCGCTATTTTTCTGAGCCAGCATGCCGAGCCGGTGCCCGGTAGCTGCGTCATGGTGACTTTGGAGGGCACCCGCCCCTTGCTGGTGGAGATTCAGGCCCTGGTCGACAGCGGCGGGCCCAGCCCCCGGCGGCTCTCGGTCGGGCTGGACCGGGACCGGCTGGCCATGCTGCTGGCCGTGCTGCACCGCCATGCGGGTGTGGCCTGTATGGACCAGGACGTGTTTATCAATGCCGTGGGCGGCGTGCGCATCGGCGAACCGGCGGCTGACCTGGCCGTGATGCTGGCAATTAGCTCCTCGCTTCGGGGCAAGCCTCTGCCCAAAGGCTTTGTTGCTTTTGGCGAAGTGGGCCTGGCCGGCGAGGTGCGCCCCGCACCGCGCGGCCAGGAGCGGCTGCGCGAAGCGGCCAAGCTGGGCTTTACGCAGGCCATCGTGCCCAAGGCCAACGCGCCTAAAAAACCCATGGATGGCATGACGGTGCATGCGGTGGAGCGGGTAGAGGAAGCATTGCAAATTGTGCGCAGCTGGGGCTAAGCACCACGCATCCGCTGCTGTGCGGTGCAACTATTTTGAAAAGAATTGTTTGGCCCCCTGAAAAACCATACCCGTCTTTACAAGGGAATGGACCTGCGGCCTGGTACTTTGTAAGTTTCTGTAAGCGGCCTTGACTAGGCTGAGCGGGCTTGCATGGCGATCTGCCGGAGTGCCCCGCAAGGCCGCCTGCAGCAAGTGCACTAGCGCTTGCGCGGCACGCTTCGCCTACCGCTAAAGCGGTATTTTCAACTTGGAGAAATCATGACAATTCGTTTCGTAAAACTGGCTTCGCAGCTGGTGATTGCCGCTGCCGTAAGCAGTTTTGCCGGTATGGCAAGTGCTGAAGAGCCGATCAAGATCGGTGTTTCCGGGCCCTTTACTGGCGGCTCATCCTCTATGGGCGTGAGCATGCGCGACGGCGTGCGCCTAGCCGCCGAAGAGATCAACAAGGCCGGCGGCGTTCTAGGCCGACAATTGCTGTTGGTCGAGCGCGATGACGAGGCCAAAAATGAGCGTGGCGTGCAAATCGCCCAGGAACTGATCAACAAAGAAAAAGTCACGGCCACCGTGGGCTTTATCAACACCGGCGTAGCACTGGCTTCGCAACGCTTCTACCAAGAAGCCAAGATCCCGGTCATGAATAACGTGGCAACCGGTTCGCTGGTGACCCACCAGTTTGATGACCAACCGGACAACTACATCTTCCGCAATGCAGCGCACGACAGCATCCAGGCGCCCATGATCGTGGAAGAAGCGATTACCCGCCGCGGGTACAAAAAGGTCGCGATTCTTGCCGACTCCACCAACTATGGCCAACTCGGCCGTGAAGACTTAGAGCGCGCACTGGGCCTCAAAGGTGTCACAGCAGTCGCGGTTGAAAAATTCAACATCAAAGACGTGGATATGACGCCCCAGTTGCTCAAAGCCAAAGCGGCTGGCGCAGAAGTGGTGTTGACCTACGGCATCGGCCCAGAACTGGCGCAGATCGCCAACGGCATGACTAAACTAGGTTGGAAAGTGCCGATGATCGGCAGCTGGACCTTGTCGATGGCCAACTTTATTGACAATGCCGGCCCTGGCGGCGAAGGCGCGCGCATGCCGCAAACTTTCATCCAACAACCCACGACACCTAAGCGCCAGGCTTTCATCATCAACTACCTGCGTACCTTCAATCCGAAGAATGCGCGTATTGATTCTCCCGTGTCTGCGGCCCAAGGCTATGACTCGGTGTACCTGCTGGCAGCGGCAATGAAACAAGCCAAAGCCGCGGACGGCCCGGCCATCAAAGCAGCCCTGGAAGATTTGAAAGCACCGGTTGAAGGCGTGGTAACTACCTACAACAAGCCATTTACCGCCAAGGACCATGAGGCCATCACTGCCAACATTCCCGTGTTCGGTGAAATCAAAGGCGAAAAAGTGGTTTATGCCTACGAGGCCGATCAGAAGAAAGCTTCTGAAATCCGCGTGAAAGACGCCAACGCAAAAGGCGCCTTGGACGTCAAGAAAAAATAAGTGCTGCGTTAATACCGCGACGCTTTGCAAACAACTCGCCAGACCCTTGGGGCTGGCGAGTTTCTTTTATGAGGCAGCCCTACCGGTTGCGGCCCCGCTGGCGGGAAGATGGCTAGATTTTCGGTTGAAGAAATTATGGAAATATTGTTACAACTCGTCTACAGCGGCATCGCGCTGGGCATGATTTACGCAGTCATCGCCTTCGGTTATCAGCTCACCTTCCAAACCTCTGACACGCTGAACTTCGGCCAGGGCGATGCCTTGATGCTGGGTGCCATGGTCGGCCTGACCTTGGTGAACCATGGGGTGAATTACTGGCTGATGCTGCCCTTGGTGATTGTCTTTGGCATGCTGCAAGGCGCTTTGGTCGAACGCATTGGTGTGCAACCAGCGATCAAGATCAAAAGCGAGTTTGGCTGGATCATGTCCACCATCGCGCTGGGCATTATTTTTAAAAACGTGGCGGAAAACCTGTGGGGCCGCGACGACCTGAAATTCCCCTCACCGCTGCCCGAAGCGCCTATGAATTGGCTAGGCGCCAATGTGCTGCCCATGGAAGTGCTGGTGGTGTTCGGCGCCATTGCCATGATGGTGGGTGTGGAGTTTTTCAACCGCAAGACCATTTACGGCAAAGCCGTAGTCGCCACCTTCAATGACCGCGACGCTGCGAAGTTGATGGGCATCAACACCGGCCTGGTGATTACTTTTTCTTACGCTTTGTCATCGGCTACCGCCGGTTTTGCGGGGGCTTTGATTGCACCTTTGACCTTAACCGGCGCGACCATGGGCGCGGTGCTGGGCCTCAAAGCCTTTGCAGTCGCCATCATCGGCGGTCTGACCAGTGGACTGGGCATTATTGTGGGCGGCATTATTTTGGGTATCGCCGAAACCACCACCGGTTTTTATATTTCCACCGGCTACAAAGACGTGCCCGGTCTGGTGCTCTTGTTGCTGGTATTGGCCTTTAAACCGGCGGGTCTGTTCGGCAAAACAGCGATCAAGAAAGTCTGACCATGAGCCGCAATTTCATACTCTCCTTGATCGTCGGATTTGCGCTGCTGGCCCTGGCGCCGCTCTACACCGCCAATCCGTATTACATCCACATGATCGGCACGATCATGATTTACGCCATCTTGCTGTTCGGCCTGGACATCGTGGTGGGCTATACCGGCCAGGTGTCGCTGGGCCACGCGGGTTTATTCGGCGTGGGCTCCTACACCGCCGGGGTGATGTTCATGAAGCTGGGTGCGCCCTTGTGGATGATCATCCCAGCCAGCATCGGCATTACGGCAGCCTTTGGCGCTTTGCTGGCTTTGCCCGCCTTGCGCGTGACCGGCCCCTATCTGGCCATGGTGACGCTGGCTTTTGGCACCATCATCCAGATTCTGATCAACGAGATGACCTTCCTGACCGAAGGTCCGCTAGGTATCAAAGTGCCTAAGCCCGACTTGTTCGGCGCCAAGCTCACTGAGCATGGTTTTTACTGGCTGGTACTGGTCCTGATGGGCTTGTCGCTGGTAGTGGTGGACCGCATTTTGCGTTCGCAACTGGGCCGTGCGTTTGAAGCCTTACGCGGCAGCCCGGTGGCCTCGGACTGCATGGGTGTTTCGGTGTATCGCTACAAGGTCTATGCCTTTGTGATCAGTGCCGGTTTTGCCGGTCTGGCCGGTTGTTTGTATGCTTATTCCGAGCAATACATTTCGCCCAATACCTACAACTTTGAATTGACAGTTTTGTTTTTGCTGGCCGTCATCATGGGTGGGCGCAAAACCCGTTCGGGCGCACTGCTGGGCGCAGCCATCATCGTGATTTTGCCCAAGCTGCTGGACGATCTGGAGATGTTCCGGCAGGTGTCATCGGTGCTGGCGGTGCTGATGCTGATTGGCGCCATCATCGGCGTGGCCCGAAAAATCACCACCGTGCGTACCATGGCGATTCCAGTGGTTGGCACGATAGCGCTGGCGGCGTTCTCGTTTTGGTTGCAGTCGATCACCGACTGGCGCCTGAGTATTTTCGGCCTGATGATTTTGTTTGTGGTGTACTACTTGCAAGACGGCATCGTCGGCTTTTTCCGCAAACTGTTTAGCGGCAAGAGCGCGCGTGGTGTGGCCTACCTGGCCCCTCCCGACGCCAAAGACGCCATCCACATCGCGTCGAACGTGCAGCACAGTGCCGATGGCAGCGATCTGCTGGTCGCCAAGGGCGTGCTGATGCAGTTCGGCGGCCTCAAGGCTTTGAACGATGTGGACTTGGTGGTCAAACGCGGCACCATCCATGGATTGATCGGGCCCAATGGCTCGGGCAAAAGCACCATGATGAATGTGCTCACGGGCATTTACGTGCCTACGGCCGGAAAGATCGAGTTTTCCGGCGCCACACTGGTGGACCGGACTTCATCGGACATCGCTTTATCCGGCATTGCGCGCACTTTCCAAAACGTGCAATTGTTCGGCGAAATGACCGCACTGCAAAACGTGCAGGTTGGCCTGCACCACGCGTTTGACAGTAATTTGGTTGATGTCGCTTTGAACACCCCGCGCTACCAACGTGAGGACAGCGAGGCTATCGAACGCGGCATGGGCTTGCTGCACTTTGTTGGCCTGTCCGATCTGGCCACTGAAGAGGCACGCAATCTGCCGTATGGCAAACAGCGCCTGCTCGAAATTGCCCGCGCGCTTGCGCTGGACCCGCAGCTCTTGTTGTTGGACGAGCCAGCTGCTGGCTTGACGGCGCCCGACATCAAGGAGCTGATCGCCATCATCCGCAAAATCCGCGACCACGGCATCACCGTGATCTTGATCGAGCACCACATGGATGTGGTGATGACGGTCTGCGATGCAGTGTCAGTACTCGATTTCGGCCAGAAGATTGCCGAGGGCAAGCCCGCTGAAGTACAGGCCAATGAAAAAGTGATCGAGGCCTATCTGGGCGCTCCCGCCGCTTGAACGCACAGGACTATTGTTTATGTTGAGCATC
>CANJXV010000151.1 GCA_947478935.1 Comamonadaceae bacterium | reverse complement strand
GGCCAGCGTTAGCAAGGCGGCAGACTTGGCCAGGATGCCGAATATTTGGTCCACTAGCGGGCCGCTGCGTGCTCGCTTGGGAGCTAAAGATGGATTCATGATCGCCTAGCTATAAAAAAGAGGGATCCGATTGAGCCGCAAAGGTGGCTTAGCTACCTTTGCGCCACTACCGGAAACCGGCCTAGCGTTGCTTGCGCTTATTTGAAAGGAATGGCTTTTCCAGAAGCGTCTTTGATCTCGCCCCAGGACTTTTGAATCGCTGCCACCGCGGCTGCGGGCATAGGAACATAGTCCAGATCAGCCGCTGATTTTTCACCATTGGCGTAGGCCCAGTTGAAAAACTTCAGGGTTTCGGTACCGTTGGCAGGCTTGTCTTGTTTAGCGTGCATCAAGATGAAGGTGGCGCTGGTGATAGGCCATGCGTCTTTGCCAGGCTGGTTGGTCAAAATCTGATAAAAAGATTTGGCCCAATCCGCACCCGCAGCGGCGGCTTTAAAGGTATCGTCTTCAGGCTTGACAAAGTTGCCCGCTGCGTTTTGCACTAAGGCATAAGTCAGCTTGTTCTGTTTGACATAAGAATACTCAACATAGCCAATGGAATTGGGCAGGCGGGCCACGAAGGCGGCTACGCCCTCATTGCCCTTACCGCCCGCACCTACGGGCCAGTTCACTGCGGTGCCCTCACCCACTTTGGCTTTCCAATCGGGGCTGACCTTGCTGAGGTAGTTGGTGAAGACGAAGGTGGTTCCCGAACCGTCCGCGCGGCGCACTTGGGCAATCGCGGTGTCCGGCAAATTCACGCCAGGGTTGATCGCCTTGATCGCAGGGTCATTCCAACGGGTCACCTTGCCCAAATAGATGTCACCCAGCAACTGACCTGTCATCTTCAACTGCCCAGGCGCAATACCCGTAACGTTCAGGATGGGAACCACGCCACCAATCACGGTGGGAAATTGCACCTGGCCCTTGGACTTGAGGACATCGTCTGTCTGGGGCATATCAGAGGCACCGAAATCAACTGTCTTGGAGTCGATCTGCTTGATGCCGCCGCCGGAGCCGATGGACTGGTAGTTGACCTTCACGCCGGTCAGTTTGTTGTACTCAGAGGCCCATTTGGCGTACAAGGGGGCCGGGAACGTAGCGCCAGCGCCGGTGATTTCCTGTGCTTGAACGCCGGTAACGGCAAACGCGCAAGCCGAAGCCAGTGCAAGAAGGGAGCGGGAGAAAACGATCTGCATGGAACACCTTTTCAGTGGATTGGAATACCAGGCACTCTAAGCACTGATTGTGACAAAAACATGACATTTTCTCGAAATATTCGCCTAAGCACAGCTTTAGAGCAAGCATTAAGACGCCGTCAATGTCATACATTTGTCATTTTAGGTTCTTATCCTCGGCTTTTTCTAACTGGAGATTGACTATGCACATTGATTCCGTCCTGCGCCTGACACGCCGCCTCACCCTGGCAGTTACCACCATCGCATTGGTCAGCGCCTGCGCCAGCATGCAAAAGCCCGTCAGCGTGGCCGATACCATTGCCAAGACCCCAGAATTAAGCACCCTCAATGGATTGGTAAAAGCGGCCGGCCTGACCGAAACGCTGCAAGGTCCCGGCCCATTTACGGTTTTTGCACCCAATGATGCCGCCTTTAAGGCATTGAAGGCCGGAACTTTGGAAGATTTGGGCAAACACCCGGAAAAACTCAAAGACTTGTTGACCTACCACGTCGTACCAGGTGCCCTGGCCGCTAAGGACGTGAAAAACAGCACTGTCAAAGCGGTGAACGGCGACCCCTTAGCGCTGTCCAAAGCCGGTGACTTTGTTACGGTGGAAAATGCCATGGCCGTCAAAGGTGATGTGATGGCCATCAATGGCGTCATTCATATCATCGACACGGTTATGACACCACCCAAAAAATAAATGCACGCATCGCGGGGTGGCCAGCCAAGCCACCCTTTTTGCGAACTCTGCCTGGCTTTATCTTCTATTTCTGACAAAGTCTGATCTAGGCGTTTGACTCGGTCTGGCGTCTCTTGCCAAAGCCGCCCCCTGTCCCTGTGATGCTATCCTCTGGCGGTTTCGCCCAATCACGTTTTCCCCATGCCCTCTCCCACCCGCCTGGCCGCCATCGACCTGGGCTCGAATAGCTTCCGCCTGGAAATTGGCGTCATCTCCCACGGTGCATTTGAGCGTACCGAATACCTGAAAGAATCCGTCCGCCAAGGCGCTGGCATGGACAGTGAGCGCAACCTGACGCCATCAGCCATGCAAAGCGGCTGGGATTGTTTGGCCCGATTTGGCGAGCGCCTGGCCGGATTCAAAGCCTCGCAGGTGCGCGCCGTAGCCACCCAAACGCTGCGTGAAGCGCGCAACCGCGATATTTTTCTGGCCAGAGCGGTCAAAGTATTGGGCTTTCCCATAGACGTCATCTCAGGCCGGGAAGAAGCCCGACTCATCTACAAAGGCGTTTCGCACTTGCTGCCCCCGTCCGACGAACGGCGTCTGGTGGTTGACATTGGCGGACGATCCACCGAGCTGATACTGGGACAGAACCAACAACCGCGGGTGATGGAGTCCTTTCGTGTTGGCAGTATTGCCTGGTCCACCCGCTATTTTCCCGATGGTCTGTGGCGGCGTAAATCATTTGAAACAGCAGAAATCGCCGCCAAAGCGGTGCTGGAAGGCGCGTTGCAGGCCTACCACCCCGGCAATTGGGACATCGCCTACGGCTCGGCGGGTACGGTCAGCGCGGTAAGCGAAGCCTTGGCAGCCGGTGGATGGACGGATGGTTTGGTGACTTTGGAAGGCTTGGACTGGCTCAAAGAAGTGCTTATAGAAACCGGGCAGTCTGAAGGCAGCAAAATATCCGGCCTGCGTGAAGACCGCAAGGTCATCATCGCCGGCGGCTTGTCAGTTACACGCGCATTGTTCAACTTGCTGGGCATTGAAAGCCTAAGCCCCACTGCCGGCGGATTGCGCCACGGTCTTTTATGCCAAATGCAAGGTTCGCGCGAAAGCGCCAGTGACCTGCGTAGCAAGACGGTCGAGCGCTTGGCCAATAAATTTAATGTCGACCGCGCCCATGGGAGCCGCGTGGGCAAATGGGCGACGCACTTGCTGGCGCAAATTTTGGGCGACCAGGCACCGGACCCTAGCGACGAGTCCAACCGCAGCATGCGCAAGCTGCGTTGGGCTGCTGAATTGCATGAGATTGGCAGCCAAATCTCACACAGCGACTACCACAAACACGGCGCTTATATTTTGCAAAACGCCGACGCCATGGGCTTTTCCCTAGACGAGCTGCAGCGGCTGAGTCTATTAGTGCTGGGCCATCGCGGGAAACTGCGAAAAATCGAAGAAGACCTTGCCTTGGACGACTTGCGAGCGCAATTAATGGCGCTGCGCATCGCCGTGATTTTGTGCCATGCCCGGCGCGACCCGCGGCCAGACTGCGTGCAAGTCTCGCAAAGCAAGGGCGTGGTGAAAGTGCGTTGCGACCCCGGCTGGGCCGAGGAGTTTCCACAGTCAGCCTATTTGCTACGTGAAGAAGCGCTGGCCTGGCAAAAGACGGGGTGGCAGATGGAATTCTTAGACACTTAAAGTGGCGCACAAGGCGGGCGCGGCATCAAAGCAGATCCGGCGACTGCACGCTGAGCACGGTGGTTTCCACTTCGCCGTGGCGCTCTCGGTACCTTAACCACCAAACTGCACCCTTTTTTACTACACAGATCTGCCCTGGCATAGCCAACAACTGGGCAATGGTTTGGCCGATAGTGGGTTGATGGCCTACGACCAAAACGCAGGTGCTGGCGTGTGGCCAGTTCACCAAATTCAAAAGATCATCCACACCGGCCAAAGGGGCGAGCGCAGCATTGACCTTGTATTTGCGGTCCAAGGCTTTCGCCGTTTGCTCTGCCCGAAGCGCGGGGCTGCTGTAAACCTTGGTGCCCGCCGGCAATTGGCGATCCAGCCACGTGGCCATGCGCTGGGCCTGCTTTTCACCACGCGGGCTCAAGGTTCTAAGCATATCGTCGCCGACCAATTCCAGGTCAATCGCTTCGGCATGGCGCCAAAACACCAAGTCCATAGTGCTCAATTTTCGTCCGCCTTTGCGTTGTGTATGCCGTAGCGCGCCATCAGTGCTGCCTGCGCGCAATGGCCTGGGTGGGCTCCGGTCCCACGGGTCGACAGGTAGCTTCCATCAGGCTGCATATCCCACGCATCTTGGCTGTCGTGCAAATAGGCCAACAGACATTCGTCTATGAGTCGCTGCCTTTGAACATCATCGGTCACTGGCCAGGCCAATTCGACGCGGCGGACCATATTGCGATTCATCCAATCCGCGCTGGACAAGTAGAGTTCATCGTCGTCGCCTTGGCGGAAATAGTAAACCCTGGAGTGCTCCAAAAACCTGCCAATAATCGAGCGCACACGGATGTTGTCTGTCAATCCCTTTACCCGGGCCGGCAACATACAAGCCCCACGCACAATCAAATCAATCTGGACGCCGCTTTGCCCCGCTTGGATAAGCGCATGGATCAACTCGAGATCGGTCAGGGAGTTCATTTTTGCGACAATGCGCGTGGATTCGCCGTTGGCAGCAGCCAAGGCCAAAACCTCTATTTTTGCAATGAGTTTGTCATGCAAATAAAAGGGCGCCATCCACATTTTTTTCAAGCGCGGTAACCTGCTTTGGCTGGCCAGATGGACAAAGACATTTTCCATGTCCCGCGTCAGATCCGGGTCCGCGCTTAAGTGGCTTATATCGGTATATAAACGGGCCGTACGGGGGTTGTAATTACCCGTGGATAAATGGCCGTAGCGTTTGAGGCCCTTGCCTTCACGCCGAGTGACCAGCAGCATCTTGGCATGGGTTTTCAGTCCCACCACGCCATAAACCACCTGGGCGCCAATGGATTCGAGCATCTCCGCCCAATTGATATTTGCCTCTTCATCAAAGCGCGCTTTCAACTCGACAACGACAGTCACTTCTTTGCCTTTGCGCACTGCCTCGCGCAACAAGTCCATGATGGTCGAATCCGCGCCTGCCCGGTAAATCGTTTGCTTGATCGCCAGCACATCGGGGTCATTCACCGCTGCACGCAAAAATAGCAGCACACCGTCAAAGCTTTCAAACGGTTGGTGAAAAATCACATCGCCCTGCTTCAACTGGTCGAAAACATTGCCCCCTAAATCCGATTGCACTGGCGGCGCTGCTTTGTAGGTGGGGAAGCACAAATCAGGTCGATCCAGCAGATCGATCATCTGGGTCAGCCGCACCAAATTGACCGGGCCTGAGACGCGGTACAAAGCCATGGCCGGTAAATCGAATTGCTTAAGTAGGAAATGCGACAAATGCTCCGAGCAGCCGGAGGACACTTCCAGGCGCACGGCTTCGCCGTAATGGCGATGTACCAAACCCTGGCGCAAGGCCATACGCAGGTTTTGCACGTCATCTTCATCCACCGCCAAATCCGAATGGCGGGTTACCCGAAATTGCGAAAACTGATCCACCGTACGCCCCGTAAACAATTCGGACAAATGGGCGCGTATGACGCTGGTCAAGGCCACAAAGACCACTTTGGTGCCGGACACCCTGTCGGGCATCCGGATGATGCGCGGCAACACACGCGGCACCTTGACGATGGCAATTTCATTACTGCGCCCAAAAGCATCGTTGCCGCCTAAGCGCACAATAAAGTTCAAGGCCTTATTGGCCACTTGGGGAAAGGGGTGCGCCGGGTCTAGGCCAACCGGGATGAGGAGCGGTCGGACCTCGCGCTCGAAATATTGCTTGACCCACAGGCGTTGCTCGGCGTTGCGCTCGCCATGCGACACGATTTTGATTCCGCAATGTGCAAGTGCGGGCAAGATCGCATCGTTATACAGCCCATACTGTCGCTCCACCAAGGCATGCAAAGATTCCGACAAACGATCAAACGACTTTTCGGTATAGCTGCCCTGCTTGTCGCCACTGCGCTTGGCGGTGAGGTGCGGCTCGGAGCGGACTTCAAAAAATTCATCCAGATTGGAAGAAACAATGCACAGATAGCGCAGCCGTTCTAAAACAGGAACATCTTCACGCGCGGCCCAGCTCAAGACCCGCTCATTGAATGCGACCAGACTATGGTCGCGGTCCAGCAGCTCCGGGTGCGCGGCGTCGTGAAAAGCTTTGCTCGTTTGTTCCAACGGGACGTTCTCCTTGAAATCCGTGGTTGTCGACTTGTAGAACGAAGCGTAATGACAAGGCGCGAAGCTAGCAAGCCCCTGTTTC
>CANJXV010000150.1 GCA_947478935.1 Comamonadaceae bacterium | reverse complement strand
ATCACGGCGGGACGGTCCACCGTCTTGAGCCGGTGCAGCTCGGCTTTCAGGATTTCGGCGCCGCGTTTGGTAATTGGAATAGTGGCCATCGGAAAACTCGTAGAACGGGGGTTATAAATGACGATGGACAGCAGCGCTCCAAAGCGCGCTGCTGTCCATCGGGTCAAGCGCTGATTATGCCAAGAGTTGCGAGTGCATCTCCTGGACCGAAATCACCCCAAGCTCATCAAGGTATTTCATGCCCTCCACCGCCGCTTCGGCTGCGGCGATGGTGGTAAAGGTGGTGACCCGGCCCAGCAGGGCGGAGGTGCGGATGTAGCGCGAGTCGGCAATCGCATTGCGCCGCTCCTCTACTGAATTGATGACCAGGGCCACTTCCTCGTTTTTAATCATGTCAACGATATTAGGACGACCCTCGGCCACTTTGTTGACCGCACGGCAATCGAGCCCTGCCGCTTTGATAGCCGCCGCCGTACCTTTGGTCGCTAGCAGCTCAAATCCCATTGCCGCCAGACTGCGGGCCACCTCGATAGCGCGTGGTTTGTCGCTTTGCTTGACCGAGATGAAGGCCCGCCCGCTGCGCGGTAAGCGGGTGCCCGCACCTAGCTGTGACTTAACAAAGGCCTCGCCAAAGGTTTTACCCACGCCCATCACCTCGCCGGTGGACTTCATCTCCGGACCCAAAATCGTATCGACACCAGGGAACTTGACAAAGGGGAACACCGCCTCTTTCACGCTGAAATAAGGCGGCGATACTTCTTTGCTGATCCCTTGTGAAGCCAGGCTCTGCCCCACCATGCAGCGGGCGGCCACCTTGGCTAATTGAATACCCGTGGCCTTGCTCACAAAGGGCACAGTGCGCGAGGCGCGCGGGTTCACTTCCAGCACATAAATCACGTCTTGGCCGTCCACCGACTGGATCGCAAACTGCACATTCATCAGACCGACCACCTGCAAGGCCGCCGCCATGGCCGAGGTCTGGCGTTTGATCTCCGCCACGGTTATCGCGCTCAAGCTGTAGGGCGGCAAAGAGCAGGCTGAGTCACCACTATGCACGCCCGCTTGCTCGATATGTTCCATCACCCCGCCTATCAGGGTGGCGCCGGTAGCGTCGCGGATGCAATCTACATCGCACTCAATCGCGTCGTTGAGGAATCGATCCAAAAGCACCGGCGAGTCATGGCTGACCTTGACGGCCTCGCGCATGTAGCGCTCCAAGTCACGCTGCTCATGGACTATTTCCATGGCTCGGCCGCCCAGCACATAGCTGGGCCGCACCACCAACGGATAGCCTAAGTCATTGGCTCTTTCCAGCGCCTCGGTCTCGGTACGCGCGGTGGCATTGGGCGGCTGGCGCAGTTCCAGTGCATGCAGCAATTTTTGGAAGCGCTCGCGGTCTTCCGCCGCGTCGATCATGTCAGGGCTGGTGCCAATAATAGGAACGCCGTGGGCTTCGAGTCCGAGCGCCAGCTTCAATGGCGTCTGCCCACCGTATTGCACGATCACGCCTAGCGGCTTTTCCTTGTCCACAATTTCGAGTACGTCTTCCAAAGTCAGTGGCTCGAAATAAAGCCGGTCGCTGGTGTCGTAGTCGGTGGAAACCGTCTCAGGGTTGCAGTTGACCATAATGGTTTCATAGCCATCCTCGCGCATCGCCAGCGCCGCGTGCACGCAGCAGTAGTCAAACTCAATGCCCTGGCCGATACGGTTGGGTCCGCCGCCAAGCACCATAATTTTTTTGCGATCCGTAGGCTGCGATTCGCACTCTGCGCCCAGCCCTTCGTAGGTCGAATACATATAAGCCGTATTGGTGCTGAACTCGGCAGCGCAGGTGTCCACCCGCTTATAAACAGGACGCACGCCTAGCTCAATGCGCCGCTTGCGCACTGCCGCGTCGCTGGTGCGTAGTTGACGTGCCAATCGCCGATCCGAAAATCCTTTTTGTTTCAGGGCGCGCAAAGTAGTCGCGTCCAGGCTTTCCAGCACCGTGCCTTGGGCCGGTTGGGGCATGCGCTCCAACTCTAATTCGATCTGCACGATTTGCTCAATTTGTACCAGAAACCAGCGGTCTATGTGGGTGAGATCAAACACCTCTTGCACCGTCATACCCTGGGCGAAGGCGTCGCCCACATACCAGATGCGTTCAGGGCCAGGAGCGCCTAGTTCGCGCTCCAGCACTTCGCGGTCCTGGGTTTTCTCATTCATGCCGTCCACGCCCACTTCCAGGCCACGCAAGGCTTTCTGGAAGGACTCTTGGAAGGTACGGCCCATCGCCATGACCTCACCCACCGATTTCATTTGCGTTGTCAAGCGGCTGTCGGCGGTGGGAAATTTCTCAAAAGCAAAACGCGGAATTTTGGTGACCACATAGTCAATACTGGGCTCGAAACTGGCCGGGGTAGCGCCGCCGGTAATGTCGTTGCGCAATTCGTCCAGGGTATAGCCCACTGCCAATTTGGCTGCCACTTTGGCTATCGGAAAACCGGTCGCTTTGGATGCCAATGCAGAGGAGCGCGACACGCGTGGGTTCATCTCAATCACCACCATGCGCCCGTCGTCCGGATTGATTGCGAACTGCACATTGGAGCCACCGGTATCCACCCCGATTTCGCGCAAAACCGCTAGGCTGGCATTGCGCAGGATTTGGTATTCCTTATCCGTCAGCGTTTGGGCCGGCGCGACTGTAATGGAGTCACCGGTGTGAACGCCCATGGGGTCCAGGTTTTCAATGGAACACACGATGATGCAGTTATCCGCCTTGTCGCGCACGACTTCCATTTCATACTCTTTCCAACCGAGCAAAGACTCTTCAATCAGCAACTCTTTGGTGGGCGACGCTTCCAGGCCGCGCTTGCAAATCGTCTCGAACTCTTCGGCGTTGTAGGCAATACCGCCGCCGGTTCCGCCCAAGGTAAAACTGGGCCGGATCACGGTCGGAAAACCCAGAGTTTTCTGTACCGTCCAAGCCTCTTGCATGCTGTGCGCGATGCCCGAACGTGCCGAGCCCAACCCGATTTTGGTCATCGCGTCTTTGAATTTGAGCCGGTCTTCGGCTTTGTCGATGGCCTCGGGCGTGGCGCCGATCAGTTCCACCGCGTACTTTTCCAGCACGCCCTGGCGCCATAAATCCAAGGCGCAATTGAGTGCCGTTTGCCCGCCCATGGTCGGCAATATCGCATCCGGGCGCTCTTTGGCAATAATTTTTTCTACGGTTTCCCAAGTAATGGGCTCGATGTAGGTGACATCGGCGGTGTCCGGGTCGGTCATGATGGTGGCCGGATTGCTATTGATCAGTATGACTTTGTAGCCCTCCTCGCGCAACGCCTTGCACGCCTGCACGCCGGAGTAATCAAACTCGCAAGCCTGCCCGATGATGATGGGGCCCGCTCCAATGATCAAAATGCTTTTTATGTCGCTACGTTTTGGCATGTTTCTTTAACTCTCTCAATTTCTACTTCGATGTGGTGGCTTCGGTTAGCGCCCCATTACCTAATTTCACATTAGGCCAAACTGGCCCCGGCTAGCTTCACGCCAAACCACACAAACAAGGCGCCCACGGCGCTGGATAAACCAGCGCATAGGCCTTGGCGGCGGCGAAACACTGCTGCCAGCCGCGCACCAGCGAAGATCAGGCAGCTTAGGTACACCGCACTGCATGCCATCACGATGGCGCTCAAAATCAGGAAGGGCACCCAGGGCTCGGGGTAAGTCGGATCGATGAATTGCACAAAAAAGGACAACAAAAACAAAATTGCCTTGGGGTTGAGCACGCTGATCAGCAATGCCCTGCGAAAGGGGCGGGCCAGGTGCGCAGGCATGTCGGGCTCACCCCCAGGCGCATCCGCTTGGCCCCGCATAGAAGCAAGCGCTCCTCTTACCAGTTGCACGCCGACCCAAGCCAAGTAAGCGGCACCCGCATATTTAACGACCATGAATAACTCGGGGTAGCTGCGCATCAAGCCCGCCGCGCCTAGGCCTACAAGCGCCAGTAACAAGATGTCGCCCAGAAATACACCGAACGCGCCCCGATAAGCCGGCCGCACACCACGCACCGTGGCAACTGACAAGATAAAAAGTGAATTCGGACCGGGCAACAAAATAATGCCTATCGCCCCGATCACATAGGTCCACAAGTCAGTCACACCGTAAAAGCTCACGCGCGCGCCTCCATCTCACGGATGAAACGGTCAAACAAATAGGCTATGTCATGCGGCCCAGGCGATGCCTCGGGATGCCCCTGAAAACAAAACGCGGGTTTGTCGGTACGCTCTAGGCCTTGAATCGTGTTGTCAAATAGGCTGATGTGGGTAGCGCGTAAATTGGCGGGCAAAGAGTCTGGGTCTACGGCAAAGCCATGGTTCTGGCTGGTGATACTGACGCGGCCGGTAGATAGCTCTTTAACCGGGTGGTTGGCACCGTGATGCCCGAACTTCATCTTAAAAGTCTTTGCTCCCGAGGCTAGCGCCATGATCTGGTGGCCCAGGCAAATCCCAAAGGTCGGCAGGCCTGATTCGATCAATTGCGCAGAAGCTGCAATCGCGTAGTCGCAAGGCTGCGGATCGCCAGGGCCATTGCTCAAAAACACACCATCCGGTTGCAAGGCCTGCACTGCTTGGGCAGAGGTTTGTGCCGGTACGACGGTCAATCTGCAGCCTCGCGCGGCCAGCATGCGCAATATGTTGCTTTTAACACCGAAGTCATAGGCCACAACATGGAAGCGAGCCGAATCGGCTTGCGCGTAGCCCGTGCCCAAAGCCCATTCAGCCTCAGACCAGGTATAAGTTTCGCAAGCCGTAACAACCTTCGCCAAATCTGAACCGGCCATGGAGGGTGCGTTGCGGGCCAATTGGATCGCTTGCGCGATTCGGTTTGCGTCCGGTACTTGTCCCTCTTCCGGCGCAAATATGCAGCCGTTTTGTGCACCATGTTGACGCAAATGGCGGGTCAGTGCACGGGTGTCGATGTTGGCAATAGCCACGGTGCCGTGGTCGCGCAAATAGGTGCTCAGGTCGCGCGTGCTGCGGAAATTAGACGCCACCAGGGGTAGATCTTTAATCACCAAACCGGCGGCGTGCACGCGGCCAGATTCGACGTCTTCGCTGTTCGTGCCGTAGTTGCCGATATGCGGGTAGGTCAGCGTGACAATTTGCTGGCAATAGCTGGGGTCGGTCAGGATTTCCTGGTAACCGGTCATGGAAGTATTAAAGACCACCTCACCCAGGGTGGAGCCAGCTGCGCCTATGGATTGGCCGGTAAATACGGTGCCATCAGCGAGCGCCAGAATGGCAGAAGGGGAATTTCCCTTGAGAGACAAAAGCACGGGCTTCTCCGAGTCGTTTACGGGTGCGCCCAAGCGCCCAGAAGAGATTTCTGGCAGCTGTTATTGATAGGGGATGGTGCTTTGGAAGCGCTTGGGAAACGCCGAGTTCCGGAAAGCCGCTCATTCTAACCGAGGGCTTTTTAAGCCCTATCGTGCGCGGGGCATGGGATTTCAGCCCGCGTCAAAGCCCGCAGCACTGGCATGCAGGCAGATAGCCGCAGCAGCAGCCACATTGAGCGACTCCTCCCCACCGGGCTGACCGATGCGCACCTGCAGCGCGGCGCGTGCCAACAAGGTGGGGGAAACGCCCTGCCCCTCATGACCAAGTACCCAGGCGCAGGGAAATGGCAAGCGCGCATCTTGTATCAGCGCGCCCGTGTGGGAACTGGTGACCACCAAGGGAATTTGCAAGTTGTTAAGCGCATCTACTGTCACGGCCTCGAACAAGGATAAGCCGAAATGCGCACCCATTCCCGCGCGCAATACTTTGGGTGACCAGAGCGCTGCCGTCTCGCGCAGGGCGATGACTTGTTTGAAGCCAAAGGCGGCCGCGCTGCGCAAAATGGAGCCTACGTTACCGGCATCCTGGACCCGGTCCAGCACCACGCTGGCAGTTGCCGGGTCCAGCGCGCCCTGCACAGGCACAGCCAAGACAAATCCTACCGCCCCAGGCGATTCGAGTGTGCTGATCGCTTTGAACAATGCATCGGGCAGCACCAAGGTGTTTGCCGATTGCGCCGCCCAAGTCGACTGGCCATCGGCCCACAGACTTTGTGCAACAACCGCCATGACGGGCCGCACTCCGCGCATCAATGCGGCGCTGCATAAATGTTCGCCTTCCACCCAAACCTGCCCTGATTTGCGGTAGCCGGTGTTATCGCCGGCGAGTTTGCGCAAAGCGCGCAACTGCGGGTTATCGCGCGAAGTGATGAACTGTGGCGCAGTCACGCCAACAGCGCGGCCACCGGGCCGAAAGATTTGCGATGCTCCGGGCAAGGCCCGTGGATACGCAAGGCCGCCAAATGCATGGCTGTCGGATAACCCTTGTGTGCGGCAAAACCGTACT